>CANDYO010000014.1 GCA_947424995.1 Rickettsiales bacterium
CTTCACTATTTCTTACTGCAATAAATTCTAATACTTGATTTTTTATAATTGGAGCTACTAAATTACTTGCTTCAGCTAAGCTTAAATCTTGCATACGACCATTAACTAAAGGCTGTTGACTTTGGAATGCTCCTCTTACAAAAGTCAATTGTTCACCTATTTCACCAGGAAAGATCTCCTTTGCAGTACTAAGCGATGTTTCTATTGATTCTTGCATTGCAGCAACATTTAACCCTGGAGCTTGAACAGCCTCCATGCGAGCATTAGGTTGCTGAACTACTCTCTCTTGTCTCTCTTGATTTGCTATTGGTCTTTGGATTATTGGAACATTTAAATCTTGTTGACGCTGAGCTACTGGAGCGGCATTAACTCTTTCAGCAGTTAAAACTAAATTATTTTTTCTCGCTTAAGCTGTTATATAACCTAAATTCTCTGGAGTAGAAGGAATAGTAGCACCAAGAAGGCAATCATTGAGAATAGATGCTTTTCTGGTTTCCGTTATTACTGCTGCATCGGCTACAATTCTTGCTTCTGTAATAGCTTCTCCCGTGTTTTCAAGCATCCTCCTTGCATCGTCTCGATCTGCTGTAAGATTATTTTGCTGTCTCATTTCAACAGGCTCTAATCTCAATCCAATAGCTAATCTACTTTTTGCATCTGCAACCTCCCCCTGGGTTAGCTCGCTTATCTTCCGATCCATTGATAATCCTGTTCGTAATTGAACTTGTTCAAATGCTAATGTTGCATTTAATCTAACTTCTGCTAGTTTAGCCGGACCTAAATTTATATCTTTACAATGTGCTATAACATCCTGTAAATTACCATTTCTAATTGCATCAACAAGAATAACACCTACTTCTTGACAACCAGCTCCACCTTCAACGCTTGGAAACACACCACTAATTACTGTTCGCTCAGATTGACTTATATTAACTCTTGAACCTGATGATCTTAAATCATTATTGATTGCAGTTGTTACTGCTTTGGAAATATTTTGTAACTCTGCAAGTGCTTCAGGTGGTACTTGTTCAGTTTGATTTAAGATAGTTGTACGATAATTATTGCCTTCTTTCACTCCAGCTATATATACTGTGTGACCTCCTCCAGCCGCAGACATAGTAATTGGAATAATAAATTCTTTGCCTCTTGCAATTTTTGCTAAAGCATAATCTTTTGCCTCTCCTACATTATCCAACTCTACTGTTTCAAGCCCGCCTGCAGGCGGCACTCTATCCATTAAAGCCCCAGGGATAAGATTATTTGCTAACGCTATATTGATTAACTCTCTTCTATTGCTCTCAATAGATGGCCTTGTCAAAGCTTCAGGGATCTCTCTTCCTTTCATCCCCATAGATAGCTCATAGTTTTCTATCGCAATTTTTTCTACATTTGAAGTTACTTGAGAAGTCCAGCTCTGTTTATTAGTATAATACAATAATTTAGTTATATTAGGTAATTGTCCACTTTCAATTGATCTGCAAAGCTCTTGCACTTGTGGATCAAGCATATCATTTTCTGAAATTACTGTTGATTTAATCGCACCATTTTGGTTAATTTTAATAGTTATAGCTCCTGTTGAATCTTTCGAAACTCCTATCTGATTGTTAGCAAGCTCTGCTGCTGCATTTGCTAAAAATTTACTACTATAACCACGAGTTGGACCTTTATCTTGCTCTGTTTTGATCTTAGTATAAAGCGAGCTTAAATCTGGATCAGCTACTATTTGAGCTGCTGTTATAGTAGAGTCTCTGCCCTTAATATGACATCTTATGTCGTTACCCTCAACGTACATGTACTTGCCTTGAGCTCTTTCTAGTTGAAGCGGATCATTTGGATTAATTATAAGTGCATCAGCTGAATCTGAAGGCCCACCTTTCATTAAATAAGTTTTACCCTGGTAAGTCCTAACTCCTAATTCTTGTGTATTTGATGTTCTTCTATTTGGGGCTAGCGCTACAACTTTATAAGCAAAAGCTTTTCTTGTAATCGTTGGAAGCTCATCATCACCTAACTCTTGCTGTACATAAGCATTAAATACTTGCTGAGTCATTTGAGTACGAGAGCTTACCGAAACTAAATATTTTTTACCATCACGAACAGCTTCTGCTAATAGTGGCTGCCTAAGACCACCTACTTCAGGTGTTTCATAAATAATTTCTGTAACGTTGATTGGTTTATCTCTCATAACAAAACTCCTTTGAATATTTCTTTAATATTAAAGGATATGAGAATATAATTAAGAATTGATTAATTTAGAATCTTTTGGCTAGGCCTATTGATATCTTGCACCCGAGCTTGATTGCTTGGTACAGCAATTTATGACCTAGATTTAGATCACTCATATTAGCTTTAGCAATATCATGATGTTCGAGTTCTTCTTGTCTAAATTTTTCAATATTTTCGGCTAAATCTGGTTCGTTTATTTCTTCAAGCTGCGCTAGTTGTTCTCTGTAATGGTCATTAATCACTTCTTCAACTGCTTCAGTGCAAATCATCGCTGAATTTTTTCCAAGGCTAGCACTAGCTTTGCCAAGCGCATAGCCAAACATATGCCAAATTGGCATCAGCAGAGATGGCCTTACTCTTCTTTGCTGCATAGATTTAGTAAAATAATCTAGATGAACTTCTTCTTGATCTGCCATGTGTTTTAATAATTGTTGATCTTGTGGATCTTTTAGCACTGATAACTGACCTAAATATATCTGCTTAGCGCCATATTCTCCAGCATGATCAACTCTAATCATCTGCTCAACTAACTGATCTTTTTTTAAATCGCCAGGTAAAATAGTCATGATAATTTTCTAAAAGTACGACTGAAGCAATAAAACAAACAAATAGCGTATAATAAATTCCATTCAACCATCGAAAAATTCATGAATCTAAAACTAACTTCACTGCAAGTGCTAGCCACTTTTCCAGCACTCAGCATATCTTGTACAGTTGAATTAACTCCATTTTTAACCTGACAAACATGTGAATCTTCAAAAATATAACGCTCGAGCCCTACATGATAACTGGCTAAGGTAATTTCAGCCATCAGTAACATCGATATCACGAAACGTAAATATTGACGAGTGGCAGGGACTAAAAGCGTTACTAACGTAAAGATAATTAACAAAAAATATGGAATTCTTTGATATAGGCATAAGATACATGGATGCAAATGAAAAATAAATTCAGCTAAATAAGCGGCTATAATCGCCAAACTACTGGCAACAAAAATTAATAAGTACGTATCTTGTTTTATTTTATTGATGAGCTTTGATACTGGTAATAACATCTTCTATATGTCCTGCAATTTTTACATCTGGCCAAATTTTTATAATTATACCTTTAGTATCTATCAAAAATGTTCTGCGCGCAACCCCCATATATTTTCTGCCATACATCGATTTTTCCACCCAACAACTAAACCTTTGACAAACTTGTCCTTCAACATCAGCAAGTAAGATATGCTTAAGATCATATTTTTCTTTAAATTTTTCGTGTTTTTTCACTGGATCGCGTGAGATGCCAATTATTACAGTATTAAGATTCTCAAACTGATCAATTGCGCAGCTAAAATCTTTAGCTTCAATTGTGCAGCCTGGTGTATCATCTTTAGGATAAAAATAAATCACTATATTTTTGCCCGCAAAATCACTAATGCTGATGTTTTTATCTTGATCCGAAGGAAGGGTAAAATTAGGAACTTTATCCCCAACTGCTAATTCTTTATTATTTTCCATGATATTTTCTCCTTGAGTTATGACTATTGTATGAGATATTTTTATATAAACAAGATGTAAAAACAATACGATGACGTCGCCCTTGGCCGAAAGCCGAGGGTCCAGATTAAATCTCTTAAAAGCATTAAGTTAACTAAGTTATATAAAGAGAATTCAACTGGACCCTCGGGTCGCTTTGCGCCCCAAGGGTGACGACCTTGGTTGACAACACTAAATACCTAACCAAGCTAATTAACTCTTACACTATTTCCCAGAATATCTCTGTTCAATATAATTAACTAAAATCTGTTGAAATTCTTGAGAAATTGTACCACCTCTTAAAGTATGAGACTTTTTCCCGTCAGTAAATACTGGCGCTATTTTTTCTTCACCAGTTCCCGGCAAACTAATACCAATATCAGCATGCTTACTTTCTCCAGGACCATTAACAATACAACCCATTACTGCAATTTTAAGATCCTCCACCCCAGGATATAATTTTTGCCAATTAGGCATACTCGCTTTGATAAAATTATCGATATCTTCAGCAAGTGATTGAAAATAACTGCTAGTAGTTCTCCCACAACCAGGACAAGCTGAAACTTCAGGAGCAAAACTGCGTAAATTTAAAGCTTGCAGAGTTGATTTACAAATTTCTACTTCTTCTGTACGCGCTCCACCAGGCCTTGGGGTAATTGAAGCACGAATAGTATCGCCAATTCCTTGCTCTAGCAGAATAGAGAGAGCAGCAGCTGTGGAAACCGTTCCCTTAACTCCCATTCCAGCTTCAGTTAACCCTAAATGCAAAGCATAATTGCTATATTTAGCTAAAGCTTGATAAACTGCAATCAGATCAGGAATCCGGCTAGTTTTACATGAAAGAATAATTTTATCTTTGCTAAGTCCTATATTTTCTGCCTTCTTAGCACTAATGAGACAAGATGATACTAATGCATCATATAATATTTCAGTTGCCGATTTAGGATTAGGCTTTTTAGCATTATTATCCATTAATTCAGCTAGCATCGATTGATCTAAACTACCCCAGTTAACTCCAATTCGTACTGGCTTATCTTTTGCTAAGGCAATATTAATCATCTGTTCAAATTGCTTATCTCTTTTCTCACCAAAACCTACATTACCAGGATTGATTCTATATTTAGCCAAAGCATCAGCACAATCTGGATAATTTTCAAGTAAACTATGGCCGTTATAATGAAAACAGCCAACTAAAGGTATATCAAAACCAGCTTTAAGAATTAAGTTCTTAACTTCACCAACTGCTTTAGCAGCCGCATCATTATTCACCGTAATTCGAACAATTTCAGAACCTGCCTGATAAAGCTCAATTACTTGTTTAGCAGTTGCTTTGGCATCTGCTGTATCAGTATTAGTCATTGACTGCACTAATATCGGCGCATCACCACCAATATACCGATTGCCTACTTTTACTTTGCGAGTCTTATGACGAATGATCTGTTGATTTTGATGAATATCGATATTTTCTACTTGGGTCATTGATGTACTGTTTTCTGTAAGTTACAACCAACTTATAGATAACATATCTAATAAAAAATAACAAGCTTGATGAGTTTTAATTAAGATGGTGAATTTTATAGGATGAAGCAGTAGCTAAATATAAAAATATACTTAGCTACTAAATCTTGATATTACGCGCAAACGTGAATGTAAGTACGATTTGTTCTTTTATCGAAAGACACAGCACCTGGGATTAATGCATGTAAAGTATGATCTCTACCCATGTGAACATTTTTACCTGGGTGATACTTCGTTCCTCTTTGACGCACTAAAATAACGCCTGGTTGTACTTTTTGACCATCACCAACTTTGGTACCTAATCTACGACCTATTGAATCTCTTCCGTTCCTGGAACTACCACCAGCTTTTTTCGTGGCCATTGTTTATCTCCTTAACTTATTTACCTAAAGTGATTGACATCACTTTTACTAATGAAATTGGTTGTCTATGACCATTTTTACGACGATAGTTTTTTCTTCTTCTTTTCTTGAAAATTATTACTTTCGCATCTTTATCGTGATCAACTATTTGTATTTTTACTGAAGCGCCTTTAACATGTGGAGCACCTACTAAAATTGACCCTTCTTGGCCGAGCATCATAATCTCATTCAGCTCTATTTCTTGGCCTAAAGGCGCATCAATTTTTTCTAGCTTTAATACTTGGTTTTCTTGAACCTTGTATTGCTTGCCACCACTTTTGAATACTGCAAACATCTTATACCCTTGAATTACTATATATTTAAATAGATCTCAAAATATAACTCGTATTTATCTAATGTCAATTAAATTATTGCAATTTTTATAGATAAATACTAGAGTTGGATCCTTAAGGTGGTTGGAGCAATCGCTCGCTTAAAATCTTTTAAAGACTTAAGCGGGAGGAAAGTCCGGACTCCACGGAAAAATAGTGCTAGATAACGTCTAGCGGAGCTTTAAAACTCTAGGGAAAGTGCAACAGAAAGATACCGCCATATTATTTTAATTAGATATTATGGTAAGGGTGAAATGGCGTGGTAAGAGCACACCGCAGGTTAGGTGACTACACCTGGCATGGCAAACCCCACTAGGAGCAAGACCAAATAGAAACAGTTTGTAAAGTTTTTTCGCTTTATCTAAATTTATTTAGAGGGCTGTTTGGGTAGGTCGCTCGAGGTTAATGGCAACATTAATCCCAGATAAATGATTGCTAAAGAGTTATACCTCTTACAGAATCCGGCTTATACATCCACCTTAAGACTCACACGAGCTAAAATAGTCATAAAAGAATGCTAAATCACCATCCCTGTAAGCGTTCACCCTTCAAGCGATGAACGTCTTTGCGAAAAAAATGTTTTATTGCATTTATGCAGAAAATATTTTTTGTGGCAATCCAGGATAAATATCTAGACCAAAGGTCTACATTATTTTTTGTAATCTCTTGCGGGATTATTTATCTAACTGGATCGCCACTCTTAACACTTCTATCCTAACGGCTATGAAGCACTTCGCTCGCGATGACGTTAATAACTAAAAAATAAAACCTATACACCTCTAATCAAAGCGATTATTCTTAGCAAGTCCAGCTGGAGGAATTTTACCAATTTTTCCACGCTTACCAATCCAAGGGGTTAACTTTTTCTCTCTTCGCTCTTGACCCAAGTAATTCCATGATAAGCCCTCACTTTCAGCAAGCAACTTCAAGGCGGATAATTTAGCTCCCTGATATTTTTGTAATTGCACTCCTTGCCCTCGTTTCATTATCGGTAATTCATCTAATTTAAAGAGCAATAATTTACGATTACTACTAAGCACCGCAACTAAATCATCTTTCTCATTTATTAACTGACAGACTACCACCTCATCTCCTTCGGCAATATTCATCACTTTTTTACCCATTTTTGTCTGCGCTAGAACTTCACTAGCTTCAACAATAAATCCTTTACCATTACTGGTAGCTAGTAAAAATTTATCTTTAAGGCAATATGTCCGCATCTCAAGAATTTGTTCATCACGTTCTAGCTCTAATAACACGTTGATAGGATCTCCATCCCCTTTAGTAATAGTCATTGAACTTGCTTGCAAAGTATAGAACTTACCCAGTTCAGTAAAAATCAGTATTTTATCAGTAGTAAGCAACTCTAAGATAAACCTCTGCTCATCACCATCTTTATAGCGAATATTTTGCAAAGCTATATTATGGCCTTTAAGCGCTCTCACCCAACCTAATTTAGAGCAGATGAAAGTTAACGGCTCCTTAGCTATATAAGCCTCTATATCTATTGCTTGAACTGCTATAAAACCCGTGTTTTCTATTGTGGTACGTCTTGCCCCAATCACAGTATTTAGACCAAATTTATTTTTCACTTCATTAAGCTCAGTTCTAATTACCTTCTTTAAAACAGCTGGGTTATTGATAATCTCTTCTAATTCAAGCTTAGCTTTACTCAATTGGTCATGCTCTGTTCGGATAGAGTTTTCCTCTAACTTACGCAAAGATTTTAGTCGCATATTTAAAATAGCTTCGGCTTGTACATCTGATAGCTTAAAAACCTCCATCAAAACATCTTTTGGCTCATCTTCATAACGGATAATTCTAATAACTTCATCTAGATTTAGATAAGCTATTAAAAAGCCAGCTAGAATTTCTAGACGATGATTAACTTTGTCCAATCTAAATTTTGAACGCTTCAAGACCACAATTTCTCGATGAGTTAAAAACTCAACTAGGATCTCTTTTAAATTCATCACCCTAGGCACAGAGTTACTATCTAAAACATTCATATTAAAACTTATTCTATATTCTAAATCAGTAAGCTTAAATAAAGACTCCATCACCGCTTCCGGAGCAATATTAGAATTTTTAGGCTTGATAACTAGAGCAATATTTTCTGCTGAATCATCATAAAAATCATCAATCAGTGGTAGCTTTTTATCTTTATATAATTCAGCTATTTTCTCAATTAACCTAGATTTTTGCACTTGATATGGCATCTGAGTAATAACAATTTGATAGTTATTACGTGGTAACTCTTCACGATGCCATACAGCTCGCACCTTAAAGCTACCTTTACCAGTCTCATATGTCTTCAGAATTGTTTCTTTAGTTTCATTAATGATCCCACCAGTTGGTAAATCTGGACCTTGAATATATTCAAGCAATTTAGCGATAGTAATTTCTGGCTTACTAAGTAGAGCTAAAGATGCTTCACAAAGCTCTGCTATATTATGCGGAGGAATAGACGTTGCCATTCCCACTGCAATTCCTTCAGTCCCGTTAGCAAGTAAATTGGGAAACATGGCTGGCAGAAGACATGGCTCACTATCTTGTTCATCATAAGTTGATTTAAAATTTACCGTATCTTCATCTAAATCTTTTAATAAGTATAATGAGACTTCTGTAAGTCTTGACTCTGTATACCGCATAGCAGCTGCATTATCACCATCAATAGAACCAAAATTTCCCTGTCCTTCGATTAATGGATAGCGAATCGTAAAATCCTGAGCAAGCCGTACTAAAGCATCATAAACAGCAGTATCTCCATGCGGATGGTATTTACCAATAACGTCACCGACCACTCTTGCGCATTTTTTGTAAGCAGCTTTTGGATCCATTTTAAGCTGAAGCATGGCATATAAAATTCTTCGATGCACTGGCTTTAGTCCATCTCTAACATCAGGAAGAGATCTAGACATGATGGTGGAAAGAGCATAAGCTAAATACCGCTCATTCAAAGCATCTGTAAATTTTGTATCGATAATTTCAGTCATTATTCCCGCATAGTTTAAGCCTTAATATTATTTAATATTATCCATTTTAATAATTACTGCAAGGTTATCTTAATAAATCCACACTTTGAATAATATTCATTAGATTAATTATGATAATCCTTTGCCAAATGATTTATTGAGTATAGAATTAAGTAACTATTGCATGAGTTCAAAGCACTGCTTTAAAACACGTGAGATCGTCATCCTTGCCGCTAGATTCAGCTAGTGGTGAGGATCCAGTTTAAATCTTTTAAAAACCTTTAATTACTCAAGGCTGTATAAGAGAATTAAACTGGACCCTCGGCCTACGGCCAAGGGTGACAACGTCGTATTGTTTTAAATAGCTAATTATATATAACATCTCGTACAACAGCTTAATTAATCTAACGCTCAATTTTACAGTACTAATTATGAAACTTAATTACTTCAATAAAAATACCGGTAAAATCCTAGTTATTTCATTAATTTTTTCTATATTGATGGTTATAATTCTGCACGCAGTATTAGCGACATTGGTTAAGCGTAACTTTGAACAATCAGCTAGCATTTTTACTGAAAGCTTAAGTGATAACGTTTATATGCCTAATTATACTGGCGACAGCTATATGCTCGATTCTAAAAATAATCCACAATACCTAAATTTAATCCTCAAAACTCTTGAGTTTATTAAGGATTATCCAGCCGTACAAATCAATATTTATAACGCTAATGCACAAAAAATTATTTCTACTAATAAAAACACTATCAATCCATATTACTTAAATCATCAATATAATTTTGCTAAGCTAATGGATCTAATCTCTAAAGCAATAATTCAAAGAGATAAACAAAATATCAATAATGCTTTAGCTGGAGAAGTCTTTAGTCAGCTTTTTATTTTAGCAAAATTTAATCATGAATCTATTGGCTCACTCTTAAAAATAACCTTACCAATTATAGTTAATTTTGATCAAAAGACTGATCAAGTGATTGGAGTGGTAGAGATATATTATGATATTACTCAACAATGGAAAATGCTATCCAATACTAGGTTTTTTGTAATTTTATTAATGGGAATCTTATTTCTGGTAAATTATCTATTGATTAGAAATAACTTATTAGAAGCTAATAAAATTATTAATCAACAATCTCTTGAACTTGAAGATCTTAATAAAGAGTTGGAAAAAGCTAGAGATGAAAACCAACAAAAATCTGATTTTCTAGCTAATACTAGCCATGAATTACGCACACCACTTAATGCAATTATTGGGTTTTCAGAAATTATTATGTCTGAAGCCATGGGACCAATAGAAAACGAACAATATAAAGAATATGCTGGAGATATCAATATTTCCGGTAATCATTTGCTTAGCTTGATTAACGATATACTTGATTATTCTAAAGCTTCTGCAAAGAAATTAGAAGTTGAGTCTATCACCATAGATATTCGTAAAATAATTACTACTAGTCTAAGACTGATAACTCCACGCGCTAAAGAAAATTCTCTTGAGTTAAAACATGAAATTCCAGATTATCCTATTTTAATTAAAGCAGATCCTAAAAGACTTAAGCAATGCTTGCTTAACCTATTATCCAACGCAGTTAAATTCACCCCTAGCGGCGGAAAAATTACTATTTCCACTACTATAGAGGAAATAGATGAGTTAAAATTCGTCATCATCAAAGTTGAAGATACCGGTATTGGCATTGCTGATAAAGACTTAGCTAGAGCAATGAGCGCTTTTGGTCAGGTGGATAGCAAGCTAAATCGTAAATACGAAGGAACTGGACTTGGCCTACCATTTACCAAAAAATTGGTTGAACTAATGAATGGAACCTTCAAAATTCGCAGCAAATTGGGCATTGGAACTATCGCCTCAATGAAATTCGCTTGCGATTAAGAGGTTATATACTATTTCTTTCGCATCATTCCTATAAAAGCTCTCTAACTTAAATTATGAACGTCATTGCGAGAAAAACTCGTCGTAGCCGAAGGCTGGATGAGTTTTTTGTGGCAATCCAGGTAAGAATTCAGATTCGTAGAATCTGCTTAACTATTATAATGAAGCCTTCGGCTTATTTTTTACCTAGATTGCCACGATACGCGTTTCCGCCTGCGGCATAAAACGCTCCTTTCGCAATGACGACAAACTTCTTTTTTGGTTAATTCACATATTTATAAAAGTAAGCTACAACGACGACACTTCCAACTAAAAGTTTTCTTCCTACTCTAAAAAAGCTTGCATATTCAAAAAAAAACATTAATATGGCCCCGTCTTAACACTTAAATTACGGAGTTTTTTATGAGCAAAGAATTATTTCAATTACAAATAAATGAAGCTAAAAATTATGCAGAAGCAGAGGCTAGACAACTTGAAGAATTTATGCAACCCATGACAGATCATGCTATGTATGAAGTTTTTAATGCCCAGTTTAATCTTTTGAATCAAGCAATAGGGAATCTTGAAGCCATAGTTTTACCAGATGATGCAGAAGGCATTGAAGTTACTGAGAATCCTTATCAGGCTCTAATAACTGAAGCTTACGCATTTAATACCACAACATTTATTGGTGAACATCCGCTTGTTGAGCCAGAAGCTGCAGTAACTAGCCTTACAGAAGATTTAAATCAAGAGCATATAGAAGCTCCTAAGGGTAACGATCAAGCTATTCAACCTGGGTCTACAGCTGGAGGAGGTTTTATGTCTAGACTATTTGCCTCTACTAGCTCTTCTGCATCAGTAGATTCAAAAGCTAGCAGTCATGCTAAAACTGGAAGTTGGTTTTTCAATCCTTTTGCTGGCGGCACAAGCTCAGCTGTAGATAAAGATGCTACTCCGCAAGATTTAAAGGATGCTCCTGATAATGCAGAAGAATCAAAAGTTTCTGGCGATGAAGCCCCCACTACAGAACATCCAGCTCCAGTAGTAGTAGCTGAACAAAATGCTAATGGTGGCACAACTCTCCAGGATATAGTTCCAGCTCCAGTACCAGTTACAGCTCCAATAGTAGCTGAGCAAAATGTTAACGGTAAATGGTTTGGTAGCTTATTTTCTGGTATTTCCAGTTGTGGAGGCTGCTCAAGTTCAGCCGTAGCTAATAATGCTCATGCTCCGCAAGATTTAAAGGGTCAACAGGATAAAGAAGAAGAATCAAAAGTTTCTGGTGATGACGCCGTTACTACAGAACATCCAGCTCCAGCAGCAGTAGCCGTACAAAACGCTGATGACACCATAATAGGTTCCATACTTGGTAATAGACAACTTCCTCCAGTCTTGACCCCACAACCAGTAGTAAATAACAACCCTAATGCTACAATTAACGCTACAATGGTTGCAGCTCAGCAGCAACAAGTTGATCAATATGGTCTTCCTCTTCTAGGACAACCTCAAGGACAAAGTTCTTTAAGTAGAGACATTGAAAGTGGTATTACAACTACAGATTCAGTAGTATTAAAATTATTTGATAAGAACCATGATCACGATCATGATCAGACAATGTAATAGAAGTTAAGTTAAACCTCACTCGTCATTAAATTACGAGGTCGTCATTCTCGAGACCAAGCTTCGCTTGGTGTCGGGGAATCTCATGAGAAAATAAACTCTTAAGATCCCTGGTTGAGCTGCCTCTGGCAGCTTTCCATGGATTGTAAAAGTTCATTAATGCCGCTGTGAACGTCTATTTGCGAAAAAAATATTTTATTGCATTTTATGCAGAAAACATTTTTTCGCGATGACGGCTCGTAGCTGAGATTACGTGAACCTGCCAAATATAACGCATCTACTCTAAAAATATTCAGTTATTACTGATTATTCACCGTAAAAATGAACGCTTAACCAATAGAGTAATCATCGCTAGACAAGCAAAAATTGAAGCAACTGCGAAGGCTGCCACATAGTTATATTCATTATATAAAATCTCTACATGCATTGGAACAGTAGTAGTTTCACCACGAATATGGCCAGATACTACTGAAACGGCGCCGAACTCACCAAAAGCTCTAGAAAGCGAAAGCAGCAATCCGTAAAGGATTCCCCATTTAATATTAGGCAGAGTGACATAGTAAAAAGTCTTAAAGCCACTAGCACCTAGTGAAAGAGCTGCCTCTTCTTCTTCATTACCATGTTCTTGCATAACCGGGATCAACTCTCTTGCCATAAATGGTAATGTTACAAAAAGGGTAGCAATTACAACAGCAGGTACTGCAAAAACAAACTGTAAATCATGTTTAGCTAACCAAGATCCTAGTAATGATTCTATGCCAAAAATCGATAGAAATATAAAACCTGAAATAATCGGTGAAATTGAAAAAGGCAAATCAATTAAGGCCACCAGAATGCTTTTACCTTTAAATTCAAATTTAGCAATACACCAAGAAGCAGCCACACCAAAAACCAAATTTATTGGCACGGCAATCAATGCTACTAATAATGATAACTTAATTGCATCGATAGCCTCTTCATCAGTTAAATAGCGCCAATATGAAGCAATTCCTTCACTAAAAGCGGTTATAAAAACAGTAAAAATTGGCAAAGCAAAACAAATGACCACCGTCAATAGACTTAAAGTTATAAAAAGATTTTTTATCCAAGCTGGCTGTTTCATGGCGCTAACCTTCTAGCTAAAAGATTAATCACCCATAAAATAACAAAAGCCATCAGCAACATCACTAACGCAATTGCGGTTGCCTGATTATAATCAAATTGTTCAATTTTACTATAAATAAGCAGTGAAACAATTTCAGACTCTTTAGGGATATTACTAGCAATAAATATCACTGCTCCATATTCACTTAAACCTCTAGCAAAACATAAACTAAAAGCTGATAAAATTGACGGCAAAAAGCTTGGCAGGTAAATTCGCCAAAATATTTGCCAGCCACTAGCACCAAGGTTATAAGCTGCAGCTTCGATATCTGTATCAATTTCTCTAATAACCGGCTCAATGGTTCTGATTGCTAGTGGTAAACCTACAAAAATCAAGGCAACTATGATCCCAAAATTAGTGAAAGCAACTTGAATACCAATTTTAGCTAAATATTTACCTACAAATGCATCTGGAGAATAAAGAGTAGCCAAAGTCAAGCCAGCAATAGCCGTAGGTAAAGCTAACGGAAGATCTATTAGTATTTCAATTAATGACTTACCTATAAATTGATACTTCACAATAGTCCAACTGATTAACAGCCCTAGACTCACGCTTATTATACTAGCGAAAAAAGCGGTGGTAAAAGTAAGCTGATAAGCAGCGATTACTCTGCTATTGGTAACAGTACTAATAAATTCAGTTAGATTCAGGTTACTCGCATGAAATAATAGATGCGAGATAGGCAAAACCACTAACAATAATAGATAAAATATCGTATAGATGAGTGAAATTTTAAAGAATGGTAAAATATTATGCTTTGGTTTTAACATTATTTTTATCCATATAAATTCTCTAAAATCTATAATACATGTTTTTAAGCCAGCATCCAGAGAGATTTTTTTTACTAGCGTTTTTTAGCTTCATATAGATTACTAAAGATTAGTCATCACCTTCATCAATACCATTCCCTCATGAACATTGGCGGTACAAGTTTTGGTAATTACTATTGCATCTTTATCTATACTAATGCTTTTACTTGATTGATGGACTATATTTTTCAAGTCTTTTAAGCCATCGAATTTAGCAGGATTACTAATAACAACTAGACTTTCTCCAGCTTGTATTTTCTTTCCTAAAGCAACGGACTCAAGAATAAGCCCCCCTACTGGTGCATAAACACTCAAAAAATCCTCTAATTTACAAATAAAACCAGAAAATTCTTTAACTTTAAAATCGCTTTCAGCAATGACTCCTTTTTCGTTTAGATAGCCTAAGATAGACTCAACTTGCGCCTTAGCATCATCAACATTAATTTGCTCTTGTGAACCAAGTTCAATAGTAAAAGCTTCAAATGGCGGATTAGACTTATTATATTGCTGATAGAGTGCAAGCCATGGACAAAAACTGGCTTCATCTAATGCTCCGGCAAATTTAGCTGGAATCTCTATTATATATTCAATACCAAGTTTAGTAGCTGAATCTAGAGCATATTTGGCGCTATATATATGCGGCTTAGAAATAGTATCGCAATGCAAATCAAGTACTATATCAGCAGTGACTGCCAATTGCTGCAACTCTAAAGCTAATTTCTTATGATAAGCTATTGGTTTTTGCAACTCTGCTTTGATGTTATCCTGCATTAATTGTTTAAATAGAGAGATAATTTCGGCAAAAATTTTGTCTTTATTATTTTGAAGGAATTTTTCAAATTTATAACTTAGATCTAGATAATTTCTATTCCAATTATCTCCAGTCACCGGATCAAATCTACCAGCCGTATATTCTCCAGCTTTACAATCAGCTCCATAAGGATTAGCCAGCGGAACAATAGTTACCTCACCTTTAGGTGGGTTTTTAGCAAAGTGTTCGATCAATAACAATGCAACTAGGTAGCCTTGTGCTTCAGCAGCATGAACACTAGACTGTAGATATAAAGAAGGAGCATTTGACTGACTACCTTTAAAATGAAATACTGGAATAGTTAATGCTGCACCACTAGCAAGCGCTCTAGTCTTAATATCTTTTCTAATCATTATTCCCTCAAACAATTGCAAGCAAAAAATATGTTATACCCATTTCTAGCGTCATCCCTGGTAAGCTGTTTTAGCTAAGCGATCGGGGATCTCAGGAGTTTGGCCTCACAAGATCCACGATCGAAGACTGCGTCTTCGCCCAAGATGACGTGGGAATTGCTATTAATAATGTTATACAATAATTTTATTAGTATTGATATTGGTAAAATAACCTATCCGATGACAAACTCAAAACTAAACAAAAGTTGACAATTAAGCATAAAATCTTAATACTTGGAATAATCAACGCTTAAAGAGAGATACAAATGTTTATACAAACAGAAGAAACTCCAAATCCTGAATCATTAAAATTCTTGCCTGGAGTAAATATTTCTGAAGTTCCAATGAATTTTCTAGATACTTCAGAAGCGATTAACTCTCCTTTAGCACAAAAATTATTCAGTTTACCTGCAGTTAAATCTATATTTTTAGGTTATGATTTTATCACGGTGACAAAGAAAGAAGAAGCTAAGTGGGAATTTATTAAAGCAGAAATCCTGGTAACTATCATGGATTTTTTAATTTCAGGCCAACATGCTGTTCACAAAGCTACGGTAAAGGTAGCAACTAACAATGATGACGTAGAAGAAGATAAAATAGTTAAAGAGATTCGCGAAATTATTGAAACAAGGGTCCGCCCATCGGTTATGCAAGATGGCGGAGACATAGTATTTCATGACTTTAAAGATGGCGTAGTTAGACTTGAGTTGCATGGAGCTTGTTCCGGCTGTCCTAGTTCAACAATCACTCTAAAAAACGGCATTGAAAATATGCTTAAATATTACGTTCCAGAAGTAATTTCTGTTGAAGCTATAGAAGCCTAAACGATGCAAGAATTACTGCTAAAACTTCCAGAACTAGAATTATGCATTCATCACTTTGGTGAGATATCTAATCCAGCTGTAGTACTTATCACTGGCGCTGCAGGGCAAGCTATTTTATGGGACGAAACTCTTTGTCAAAATCTTGCCAATAATGGATATTTCGTTATTCGTTTTGACTCTCGCGACACCGGTTTGTCTTCTGGTGTAGATTATGCTATAAATCCTTATAACCTTAAAGATATGGCTGAAGATGTTTTGAAAATCTTAGACCATTTTAAAATTCAAAAAGCTCATATTGTTGGTATGTCGATGGGAGGATATGTCGCTCAAAATTTAGCTATTTATTTTCCACAGCGAATTATTACTCTAACTTTACTAATGACTACCATTAATAGTTCAGCTTTGCGCGGAGTCCGTGGAGTTACTAAATTACCAGGACAAGATGCAGAAGTAATCAAGCAAATAGCTATAGCCTACCAGGTACCTAGAACAACAAGAGCTGATAGAATCAAATCTTTAACTGATATTTGGCAATTATTTAATGGCGACGCAGCTCCTTTTCCTTATCAAGAATGGCATAAACTAGCTGAACAATCATATAGTCGCGCTAAAAGCAATAATGCTGTTCGTAACCATCGTCTAGCCATCTTAAATTCACCAGCTGATCGCACTGAACTGCTTAAAAATATAGATATACCAACTTTAATCATTCATGGGGAAGCTGATCCAATTATTAAAGTTGCTCATGCTCATTACACTCATCAACATATGCCACAAGCAAAATTATTGATAATTGATAAAATGGGACATATCTTATCATCTATATTCACGTCTCAAATTGAAGCTGCTTTACTTAAGCATTTTAAGACTAGAGAAAAATTATGAAAACTATAGCTATAATTGTTGCTGGTGGGTTTGGCAGTAGATTTAATTCAGACATGCCTAAACAATATACATCGTCTATTCTAATTCAAACCATTAAAAAATTTATTGCGGCAAAAATTGATCAAATTCAAGTAGTTATTCGTCCTCAAGATCTTGAGCTCTATAATGAGCAAACCAAAGGGCTTAATTTATTACCCCCCTGCTTTGGCGGCAAAACCAGAGGAGATTCGGTAAAAAATGGCCTAGAAGCAATTGTTAAATATCAACCTGATTTAGTTTTAGTTCATGATGCTTGCCGCCCTTTTATTTCAATAGAGCTGATTAACCAAATTACTGAACAATTAAAGTTAAATCCAGAGCATGGAATAATACCATGCATAAAAGTGCCAGAAACTGTTAAGAGAGTCACCTTTGGACATGCAGAGATTGTTGATCGTGAGAATTTATTTTTAATTCAAACTCCACAAGGTTTTTATTTTAAAGAGTTACTGAATGCTTATCAAAATACCAGTAATTTTTATACCGATGAATCTAGTCTAATGGAAAATAAAAACTTACCTATCATCTATATACCGGGTGAAAAACAAAATATCAAAATAACTTATCAAGAGGATATAAAAATACCGATGGAAATAAGATCAGGAATAGGTTTTGATGCTCATCGCTTTGCAGACGAAACTTTGGAACATAATCATGTTGTTTTAGGTGGAATAAGAATTCCTTTCGAGAAGAAATTAGAGGCTCACTCAGATGGAGATGTGTTAATTCATGCTTTAGTTGATGCATTGCTTGGATCTATTGGTGCTGGTGATATCGGAATGCATTTTCCTCCATCAGATATGAAATGGAAAAATGCTGATTCAAAGTTATTTCTAATTCACGCTAACGACTTGCTAAAACAAAAAAATGCTACCATTAACAATATTGATCTTACCGTTATTTGTGAAAAGCCTCGCCTTGGTATTTATCGTGAACAAATACGTACTAACTTAGCTAAAATTCTTGATATAGCTGAAGATAAAATTAATGTAAAAGCCACTACTACTGAAAAAATGGGCTTTACTGGCAGAGGTGAAGGCATCGCTGTTCAAGCAATTTGCAGTATTGCTTTAAATGGTTAGGAAAAAATAGCTTCGGTTTTAAAACATACTGCCGCCGCCTCGGCCATTAGTTTTTTTACCGCTGCTCCCAGGAGTTGACTTACTACTCTTTCCAGGAGTAGTTTTACCGCCACTTCTAGGAGTACTACTGTCTTCAAAGTCCTCCCTTTCATTAGACCCTTTTTTTCCCACTTTATCTCTAAAATGGTAATTATCAGTTTCAACAATGCGTTTATTAGGATCAAAAAACTCTAAGTCAGTGGCAAAAGTTTTTGCATTAGTTTGATTGCAGTCACCGTGCTGCATAGTATTTAACTTATAAAATAAATAAGCAAGAGCAGCAAACTCTGAGCTTTTCTTAGCATAGCCTTTTGCACTATCAATTACAATATTGATAAGTAGCTTAAAATTTTCTTCAACTACATCATCGCCGTCCGTATCTGTGCTTCTGTTTCCTTGAAGACTAAAGGTAGAGATAGTATTATTTTCTTTATTGAATTTTACCGTTTGAGTTCGATTATGTTTACTATATTCCGCAGTAGCTAACCCAATCGCCCGATAACAGTTCACAGGTAATGGATCGCATGCATCAGTAAGCCCTTTTGCACCAATTTTTGATAATCTCCTTCCAAGGATGGTCAGATCATTAATTATAGGCCCATTATCTATATCCTCCACCTGAGTAACAGCTGTAGCAGCAGCTTCCATAGCCATGGATGAGTTAAAAATATTCTGTCTTGTGGAAGAAGAGGAAGAGGTAATAGCATTTCCATCGGATATGCTAGCCTTACCCACGGCTCTTCCAAGAGGGCTCATGTCAACATCGGTTGCATTAGTGACATAATTACCATCAGCTTTTTTAGCTTCAGGACTGCTCCTAAGTTTCCTAATAGGGCTACCCATAATATCTGTGGCAAAACTACCCATAACTTCTGTGGCAGAATTATCCACAGCGTTTTTAACACCAGGAGAACTGCTCGCAACCCCTTCACCAGGGCTGGTCATAAGCTTTTTGGCAGGACTCTCTGTAACTCCCTTATTAGAGGTTTCATCTATATTCGAAGAAGATGAATCTTCTCCCTCTACTGCTCGCTTATGTTTCCCTTTTGACATATCTCTATCCCTTAAATTTTAAAATATGGATTACTTTAATACCTCTATAAAAACTTGAATTATGTAAATAATAGCTAAAAATCGTTAATTAAGGGCGGGTTCAAGAATCTAGCGCAACGACATTATTTTCACGTAAAGCTTCGAGAGGAGTAAGATAACCTAATACCTTAAGGGGAGTATTATTAATTATATTCTCTATCCAGTCAATATG
>CANDYO010000015.1 GCA_947424995.1 Rickettsiales bacterium
TGAAAGAATACATAAAGTTTCCTGAACTCTGATTACTTAAAGAAAGAGCAAGACAGAAAATTAGAATAATTACCAAAGGCTTATAATCTAGCCATTTTTGAGAGAGTGTTTTTAAATAATAATAAGATTTTATTTGTGAATCATCGTTTGTCATTATAGCCTTCAGTTAGTTGATTGTGTTGTATAGTAAAGTTATACTAAAAAAGTCTTTTATATAAGGAAACTCCTTGAGTCTAACGTCATCCTAGTTAATTGTAGCTCATATAGTAGTCATTTTATTACTTATAAACATAAATGCCGTTATAATTAGTGATCTCAGTAAAATCATCATCATCCCAAAGTAATGATTCCATTGAACCGATAACTATAATTGATCCATGGTTCATTATTTTTTTTAGATTATCGACTACTCGTTTACGATTTACTGAATCAAGGTAAATCAATAAGTTTCGACAAAAAACTATATCAAATACACCCAGGGAGTTCAGGTTTTTAAGTAGGTTAGCTTGATGGAAAATGATATGCGCTTTTACATCTTCATTAATGAACCAGTCCTTATCTAGTTTAGTAAAATATTTATTCAATAAAGCTGGTTTTAAACCACGTTGAATCTCAAATTGAGTATAATTACCCATTTTAGCTTTCTCTATAGCAGAATTTGATAAATCAACTGCAATAATTTTATAATCAAATTTATATTCTTTATGCTCAAGAAGCTGCATGGCTAAAGAGTAAGGTTCTTGCCCAGTAGCACAAGCCGCGCATAGTATGCGTATCGCATTAAGTTCTGGGTTATTTTGTTGAAAATAAGGGATGATATATTTATGAATCAATTCAAATGGATAAATATCTCGATAAAATGAAGTCTCGTTGATAGTAAGTGTATCGATAACTTCGTCTATTACTGAGCTACCCATCCCCAATAATTCATTCACATTATTCAAATTATATTTATTTAGCAAAGGTTGTAGCTTAGTTAAGATAAGTTGACTTTTGTTTTGAGTAAGAATCATCCCAGCTCGACTATACATCAAGTCAATAATCATAGTTATATCTGGCATTTTTGCTTTCATTGGACCAGATCTCTTTCAATATAAACAGGAATTTGTTTTAATGGTAATACTGCAGTACATATTCCAGCGTTGGCAACGGCTCCTGGCATTCCCCATACCACGCTTGTTGCTTGGTCTTGAGCGATTACCGCTCCCCCTTTCGCAACTACTTCCATAGCGCCGTTTAAACCATCATGACCAATACCAGTTAAAATAATTGCTAAAATATTTCTAGAACTTTTAGCTAAACTACGTAGCATAGGATCAGCTGATGGACGACAAAAATTCTCCGGTAAAGCGTCACTTAAATGAACAAAAAGTCTGGTTTCTTTTTTTTGTACTTCAAGATGAAAGTCGCTGGGTGCGATATAAACCATTCCTTTTTTTATTAATTCACCATCACTTGCTTCTTTGCATTGGACTTTACCAATATTATTAATATTACTTACTAATAAGCTAATAAAATCTTTTCTAATATGCTGAGTAATTAGAATTATTTTATTATTTAAAAAAGTTTCTGAAAAGCCTCCTAGTAATTCTATTAAAGCTTCCGGTCCGCCAGTAGAACTAGCGATGGCAATAATATCTGGACGAAATAAGCTAGGTATTTTTCTTAAAGTTATTTGACTACTATCGCCCGCACTGGCAAGCTGTAGAGCGGCGTGACCTAGGATCTCAGGAGTTTTTCTCTCACGAGATTCTAGGGGATTGGACTTCGTTCTTGCCCAAGATGACGCTGAAAATGGTATAAGGTTATGAATTTTTAAGAGTAAATTTTCAGCAAATTTATCTATTTCTTCTCTGCTATTAGGTTTTGCAATATAATCTACTGCTCCTAAAGATAAGGCTTGTTCCGTGTAATTAATTGTAGATGTAATAACTGATGAGACTATGATAATTTTTAATTTTGTTTTCACCTTTAATAGGGATGGAATAGATTGTAAACCATCCATTACTGGCATATGAAGATCTAGCAAAACAATATCAATAGAGTTATTAACAGTTAGAGCATCTATGGCTTCTTTACCATTATTAGCAGCTGTAGATAATTTAATTGAATTGTCTTTGCTAAGAATTCTTTCTAATAAACTACGCATTATCGATGAATCATCAACTATCATAACATTAATTGGATTGTTTATTGATGATGACAAATTTTCTAAAGACATAAAAACATTATTCCATTAATAATTCCATTATTTTATCTATATCTAAAACCACCATCAATTCATCTCTCATAGGGAATATTCCTAAAGAAATCTGTTGCCAAAGTTCAGTGAAATTATCTGGGTTATTGATTAAAGCGTTAGAAAAAAATGGGATAACCTCTTCAACCTTATCTACAATTAAACAGAATAGTTCATTATCATGCGATAGTACTACACATCTACTTTTATTCAGGTCTAATTGACCATCTATGTCTAGTAATTTTTTCATATCTAAAGTAGTAACAATTCTACCACGTAAATTTATGGAGCCAATAATTTCTTTGCGTGCTAATGGTATAGGATTAATTTTTTGAGGTAATAATATATCAGCGACATATTTTACTGATATCCCAAAATATTGATGACCTATTAGCATAACTACAAAATCATTTAGTTCAGATCTATTATTTTCTTTCATTATCTTTTCTCTTAAAGCTTAATCCAGTACGGAATGGATCAAGGTGATCAATTCTTCCCGGTTAGTTTTGGATGCAAATAATTTAATATTATCTAGTTCTGCCTTCAAAGTATCATCATTATTAGATTCTATATTAGAGGTCAAGGCAATTATAGGAATGGATATAAGCTTTGAATCATCACTACATAATTGAGTAAATTTAGATATATTTAGGTCTGGCATATTGATATCGGTAATTATTAAGTCAAAATGTTGTTTTTCTAATTTTAACATTTCAAGTGCTTCCGTGATAGTCTTTGCGCAAGATACTTCAAATCCTTCATTTTCTATTATAGATGAAATTAATTTACGAAAATATGGACTATCATCGATAAATAAAATGCTACCTTTTAAACTAGATGGTTTAGTTGAAATTACTTTTGTAAAAAACATCTCGTTAAAAATATTACCTACATTTATAACATCCATAGTTTTTCCACCAAGAACTAATGAGGTTAAATTACTATCTTCAAAGACTAAATTATTCTCTATATCTTGTTCAATAATATCTAAAATTTCTTCAATTGCGATACCAAGGATATGATCATTATCAATTAACACTACTACTTGTTGGATACCTGTCGTTGGAATTTTATAGTTTGGTTCAAGAGTTGTTAAGTACATAAGAGAATTATTATATTGAATGACTTTTCTATTATCAGAAATTTCAATTTTATTAACATCGATTTCTTCCAACCTTGTTACTAACTCTAGAGGAATAGCTTTGCAGGCAGCATTACTTCTAACAATAAGAAAACTAGATAATATGTTGGTTATTTTTTTTCGCTTATGGTCTAGAATTGAAAACTCTGTATGAGTGTTATTTAGTGCAGGTAAGTATTTTATAATTCCACTAATATCAAGAATCATAATGACATCACCATTACCAAGTAATGTATTACCAGAGTATATTTCAATTGACTTGAGTAGTTTCGAAACAGGCTTTAATACTATCTCTTCGGTATCATGTATTTTATCAACAATTAAACCAAAATTATTACCGCTAATTTCACAAACTACAATAAAGTTTATCTCTTTTAATGGTGAATTTTTATCTATTCTTTCAGGATAAAGAATATGAGATAGTTCGATAAGAGGTAGTAATGAATCGCGTAGGCGTAGTATCTTATTGTTATTGATTTCATCCATAATATATTCAGAATCTTCGCCAGTTTTTACCATTTCTATTACATTAACTTGAGGAATCCCAAATTTTTGTTCCATAACCTCCACTACTACAATCGACATAATAGCTAAAGTTAAAGGAATCTTTATAATGAAAGTAGATCCTTTGCCAGTAACAGATTTGAGCTCAATAGTGCCGCGAATACGTTCAATGTTATTTTTTACAACGTCCATTCCAACGCCACGTCCAGAAAGAGAAGTAATAACTTCAGCGGTAGAGAAACCCTCTCGAAAAATATATTGCATTATTTGTTGATCAGTTAATCCTTCTAAATCAGCTTCTGTCGCTAAATTATTTTGTAATATTTTATTTTTTACTTTTTGAAGATTAATTCCTCTACCATCATCAGAAACCTCCATGATAATATGACCGCTTTGATGATAGGCTCTTAAAGTTATGGTTCCTTCTTCTGGCTTACCTTCTGCTATACGTTCAGCAGTTGATTCTAGGCCATGATCAGCAGAATTACGCACCATATGTAATAAAGGATCTTTTATTGATTCAATTAATTGCCGATCTAACTCAGTATTTTTACCAATCATAACCAGTTTTATTTTTTTATTTAAATCATTGGATAAATCTCGAACGATGCGAGGAATTTGAACCCAAGCATTATTAATCGGTTGCATTCTTGCTTCCATCACAGTTTCTTGTAATAGAGAGGTAATAACATTAAGCCTTTGTAGTGGAACTGAAAATTTATTATCGCGAATATTACGATCTAGCTGAATTAACTGATTACGATTCAATACTAATTCACTAACGATTTGCATAAGCTTTTCTAAGATTTCTACTCCAACTCTAATCGTTTTAGCTTCGTCGTGATGTACTGTATTATCAGGTAATTCAGCTGGAGTAGTGGTTTTGGTTTCAGTTTCAGCAGGAATAGTTACTGGTGTATTTTCAGTTGGATTCGCAGTTTGGTTAATTTTTTTGATTAATTCTGAATAGTCAGTTTTAGGCTCTTCACCATCATGATCGCGAATATATTGGATAATTATTTTAATAGTATCAATAGCTTCTAGAATTATAGAAATGTTAGCTTTACTTGCTTTAAGTTGATCGCTCCTAATTTGACTCATGATATTTTCGCCGGCATGAGCAACTGATGCAAGTTTATCCAATCCTAAAAAACCACAAGTTCCCTTTATAGTATGCATTAATCTAAAAATACTACTTAATAGCTCATGGTTTTCTGGATTATTTTCTAACTCAATTAATTCATTATCAAGAGTTAGTATATTTTCAGAGGCTTCGGAGAGAAATTCTTCAACTAGTTCATCCATAAATACTCCTTGGGTATTTCAGCAGAATTGCTAATAACTAAGGGTGAACTCAAGTGCGTCGGCACTTTTTTTGATAGCTAATCTAGCCTTAGCGGTTTCAATCATCATGTGGGTATAATATATTTGAATATTTGCTGAAGATAAAGTTACATGACTAAGATCTCCTTCAAGCAATGCTTTGCTATCTTCAGTAAAAATAAGATTCTTGCCCGCAAAAGTAATTTTTAATCTAGCCGCAGTATAACTAACTTCTAGTAAGCCACCATAGATCATTGAGCTCAGAGCAATAATTACTAAGTTCAAAATAACTTTAGAAATGTAACTATTTACAGAGATTTGATCGTCATCATTCCAGCTTAATTTGCACTTAGTATTTTCTAAAAACTCATTAATCAGTGGTTTTACATCATTTAAATGCACTTCTGTATCATTTATCGTTCCATATGCTTGACGAAAAAATTTTAAACGCAAAACCGCTTCATTAGCGCTTGATTTAATAATTTGCAGAGCTTTTTCTTTGATAACAGGGTTATCTTCTTCGAAAAACTCAATACTATTATTGATAGCCCCTACAGGACCTGCTAGATCATGAAACATTCTGGCGCTCATTAATTCTAGTAATTTTATCTGACTTATCATGATTTTTATTCCTTAATTTTTAGATTCTCTGTATTATATACCCTTATGTATAGCAGATCAATATTAACAAAAAGCTAACTTTTATTATTTTAAAATGATTTTATCAAATAAAAAACAAATTCGTCAAGAAATTCTAAAACAACGCAATGTTTTACCTGAATCTCAAAAGCTTGTAGCTCAAGCTATAGCTATTAAAAAATGTGCTAAGTTTTTGACTGAATTGTTAGATCCCAAAGATAAGTTAGCTGGGTATTATCCTACTGGTTCTGAGTTTAATATTTTGCCATTATTTGAGCAATTGTTTGATGTAGTAAAGATATTATTACCAGTAATTGGGCAATCACCCTCAGCGATAATGAAATTTTATCCTTGGTCGGTATCTTCATCGATGTCTCTTTCAAAATATGCTAACCATATATTAGAACCTAGTACTCAGTTAGAGGAAGAGATCCCAACTATAATTATTACGCCTTTAGTTGCTTGTGATCTTAGTGGTAACAGAATAGGAAGCGGCAAAGCTATGTATGATCGAACGCTTGCTAAATTACGCAATGATAACCCTAATCTACTATATATTGGTTTATGTTATGATTTTCAATTGCGTGATAGAATCCCAGTAGAAGATCATGATCAGCGGTTAGATATTATTTTTACTGAATCAAGAGAAGTTTATCTCAGTGCACGACATAAAGCTTAATAATGTATAAAGACGCCATCTTTGGCGTCATCCAGAACACAGCGCAAGGCCGAAGGCCTTAGCAAGTGTTGGGATCCAGTCACAATTAGATGACCGCAGGTCATACTAAATATATTTTTCTAATGAAGCTAAGCCTACGGCTTAGATTTATTTAGCATTATAATGGCCTTTGGCCATATTTGTTGGCCTGGATCCCACACTTGCTTCGCTTTGCTCAGCTGCGTTCTGGATGACGCCAAAGATGGCGTCTTTATAGATTATTAATCTTTATATTATGTATTGAGTGGATTTATACTCCTCCATCTTCTCTTAATCAAATAATCAAGTGACCATAGCCCAGGGCCATAAAATAATATCGTAAACAGTAGCATCGCCCAATAACTATGATCGATAAGGTTAAGATAGGTAAATTCAATAACTGCGGTCATTACTAACATTGGGATTGTTGCGAAGCGAGTTGCAAGGCCTAATATTAAAAATATAGGGCAAGTAAGTTCAACAGCTGCAGCTAAATAAGCTGCAATTTCTGGATTGATAACTGGCACTTTATACATGTTTTGAAAAAGGTAAATTGTTGCTTGCCAGTCTGAAATTTTACTAAGCCCAGAATAGAAAAAAATTCTTGCCATCCAAAAACGCATAAACAGCATGAGTAATGGCATAAATATTTTTTCTAATATTTGCAATGTTTTTAAGTAAGTCTTGATCATAGTTTATCCTCGGCGAAGTTAATTCTACCTATCAGTTGGTTTTGTAATAGAAAATGGATGGCCTCCGCTAAATCAAAATCAGGGTGTGATTCTTGAGCCTTGCTAGATGCTTGGAGCAGATTTAAGTTCTGTTCAATATAACTAATAAATAGCCATAAATCTTCAGTAAGCCAAAATGTTGTTACCTTGTTTTCTAAACGCGAAATAACAGCGCAAGTCTTATGTATATTTAAAATTATAGCTTCAGCTGTAGAATCTTCAATAATTTTTTCAATGTCAGCTAATGGAAAATTAGAGCTAAAAATAAAGACAGATGGTAGTAAAGATAGCCCAATAGATTCAATTATATCTTCAGGAATTGATTCCAGGTCTGTAGCTTTTATAGTTATTGCTGGTTCTGCTCCATAGGCTTTATGTTTTAACCATTCATAGCGAGCGTAATCCTCTAAATAGGGAAATTCTTGCAGTTCTTTTTGCTGACCTAAAAATTCAATAAACTGTTCTCCCCAATTATCTAAGCAACCAGAAATGGGAAGATTTTTTTGCTGTTGGCAAAAGATATAAGCAGCATTATCGGCGCATTCTTTACCTAAAAGTTTCCAAATGCCAGGAAAGGTAATTGCTAAAGCATTACTCATGTTTTCAAAGATTGTTTGCCTATAAATGTTGAATCTTTCGGCAGGATAAGAGGAGCTAATAAAGCTTAATTTTTCTAGGTCTCTTTGAAAAATAGCTTGATAAAAAGAATTTTGAATATCCTCAAGCTTATGCATAAAAATTTACCTCTTGCTTATTTGGCAAATATTTGAGTGCTTTATTAGCTTCTTTTATTAAAAAGGATAGCTCTGGGATCTGTGCATCCCATTCTAATAAAGTATGAACAGAGCCGAATCTTTTTATTGCGTGAGCATAGAGCTCCCATACTTCTTTACATACCTTATTATCGTGAGTGTCTATTAATATAGTCTGATCTTTAGCAATTATCTTAGCTGAATGACCGGCTAAGTGGATTTCTTTAACTAAAGCTTTAGGAATAGAGTCAATATATTTTTTAGCATCCCATCCGTGATTTGAACATGAAACAAAAATATTATTGATATCTAGAAGAATTTTAGCGCCAGTGCGCTCACAGAGAGTAACTAAAAAATCTATTTCTTTTTGATTGCTAGATCCATATTCCAGATATGAAGATGGATTTTCGATTAGAATCTCTCGCTCTAAATAATCTTGAGCTAAATTCACGTTATCACAAAAAATATTTAGGCTTTCGTCGGTATATGGAATGGGTAATAAATCTGGCATATAAACATCGCCTATACGGCTCCATGACAAATGCTCAGAAATTAGAAATGGATCAACTCGTTTAATTAGTCGCTTTAAAGATTTTAGATGATCTATGGAAATATTATCTGCTGAACCAAGTGAAAGCCCGATACCATGCAAGCTTATCGGATAATGTTCTCTGATAGCGCAAAGCATATCAATAGCAGGGCCGCTCTTGTAAAAAAAATTCTCACTGTGAACTTCAAACCATCCAATAGAGGGGAGTTCCTCAAGTATTTGACTATAATGAGGATGGCGCAGCCCAATGCCTATGAGAGGGTTCGAAGTCACAATTTGTACCAATTTCTCGCGTCATCCTTGGCCGAAGGCCGAGGATTCAGTAAAAATCTCTTAAAATCATTGAGCTTTAAGGCTTTTAAAAGAATTCAACTGGATCCTCGCCACTAGCTAGCGCTATCGGCAAGGATGACGGCCTTGCATGTTTTAAATAGAAATTTTAGCTCGCGCCTTCAATTTTTTCTTTGATATCTTTATCTACGCCGCTAAAATCACCAGCGTTAATTTTAACGCATTCACCTTTTGGCACCATAATCCAAGCACTAGGATCGCCAGCTTTATTTTGCCCAGCGCAAGAAACTCCAGCTGATTTACAATCTGATTTATGGGCTTTAATTAAGCCTTTGCCGTTTTTATCAACTACTTTACATTGTTCCATTTCTACTTGAGCAAATGCTGATCCTGCGGTTAATGCTACGGCAGCTGCAACTGCTGTAAAAATATTTAGTTTTTTCATGTTATGTCTCCTTACGTTGTTTATAATGTAGATTCATATAGGCTTAAAATATCTCCTAAGCATTCTTCAATATCATCTTGACAATTACCAAGCTGATTACAATCATTAGTAGTTATTCTAGTGAATAGATTATTGCATGTTGGTATGTCTGACTGAAATATACGTAAGCTCTCTATAGCCTGCGTAATGTGAGATCGAATTCTATATATCTCCTTCTGAGTTAGTGTCATATTTTAGTCTCTTTTTGATTCAAACTTAGTTGTTAAGGCTCGAGTATATATCAGCTATTCTTAATAAATGATTAATGAGTATATAATTTATTAAAGCTCACTATGAACAGCTGTTGTTATCGCTGGGCAACCACTTAAATGAGCTACATCTGGATAAGCTAAAACATCCTTAATAAATGAAGTTAAGTATGGAACACATGGATTGCTGGGCAGATAAGTAATCCTGTTGCCAGGATAGTTATTTACGTAATCATTGGCATCGCCAAATAATTCTGGCATGCACCCAGTGGATGTATTATAGAGCTGCGTTGAGCTTGAATCTAGGAACGTCTTTAAGTAAGTTTGGCATTCGCTTATTATATAAAAAGGAAGCAATGTAGGATTGGTAGCAGCATCTGGAACAAGCGCTTTAAAGCCCGTAATAATTTGCGCCTGGCATGAGCTAGGTGATTCAGTAATAGCAACTCTCATTGCGTGAGCTAGCTGATCATTTAGTACATAACTACATTTTAAGACTGGAACTGTTGGAACTGGCGTAGGCTTAAGCACGGGTGCTGGAACTGGCTTAATAGTAGGTGTTGGTTTAATAGTAGGTGTCGCTTCTAAACTCATAATAAAACTCCTTAATTCAAATAATAATATTTATATTAGGAGTAGTATTAACTTATAAAAGCTAATCTTTAGTTAAGAGAAAAATAAACTAATTTTAGATTTTATTTATAATATTGTCGTCGATAGTTTAGCGCTTCAGCAATATGAGTTTTATTGATTTTGTCTTCCTCAGCTAAATCAGCGATTGAGCGAGCTAATTTCAAGATGCGGTTATACCCGCGCATTGATAATTTTATTTTCTCAGCGGCATTATTTAGTAATAGCCTAGCTTCAGGGGTAGGTTCGGCAAAATCTTTAATTAAGTTGCTATGTAATTCGGAATTATTTTTAATTCCGCAAAGCTCATATCTTTTAGCTTGTAGATCTTTAGCTTTTTGTACTCTTTGTGCAACTATTTGAGAGCTTTCAGATTCTTTGCTATTGATAATCTCATTGATAGAGCTGGTGTTTACTTCTAAATATATGTCAATACGGTCAAAGAATGGGCCAGAAATTTTGCTTTGATAATCAGTTCCGCAACGGGGAGCTTTATTGCACTGCCTTTCTCCATCACCTAAAAAACCGCAGCGACAAGGATTCATTGCTGCAATCAATTGAAATTTAGCAGGATAAGTAACGTGATAGTTAGCGCGTGAAATATTAACTTTACCATCTTCTAAAGGTTGCCTTAGCGAGTCCATTACTATTCTAGGGAATTCTGGTAATTCATCTAAAAATAATACACCATTATGAGCGAGAGAAATTTCACCAGGCATTACTCGCTTATTGGCTCCGCCCCAACCATTGCTGGCATTGAGCAAGAATGATGAGAGGCCCTAAATGGGCGGATCGTTTTTAGGTTACCATCATTTATTTCGCCGGCGATACTTGCTACCATGCTACATTCTAAAATTTCACTGCGGTCATTGCTGGTAGAATACTAGCCATTCTACTAGCAAGCATTGATTTGCCAGCTCCAGGAGGGCCGGACATTAACATGTTGTGACCGCCGCTGGCCGCAATTTCTAGGGCACGTTTAGCTGTTTCTTGCCCTTTAATATCTTTTAGATCAAGCAAGTGGTTAAACGGTGTTTTATCTTCAATGATTTTTGGTTGGGCTATAGCTTGTCGAGCTTTTAAATGATTAATTAGTTGAACTAAATTACCAACCGCAACTATATTTGAATTAGCGGACCAAGCTGCTTCATGTCCATTTTTTTCAGGGCAAATAATTCCGTAATTACGTTCATTAGCTCCTATGGCAGCAGGCAATATTCCGTTAACTGCTATTAAACTTCCATCTAAAGCTAATTCACCTAAGATAAGATAATCTTTCGTTTCTTCAGCTTTCAGCACACCCATGTTAATAAGTATACCAATTGCAATCGGCAAATCAAAATGACTACCTTCTTTTACTAAATCTGCAGGTGAAAGATTTACAATTATCCTTTGAGCTGGTAGCATTAAACCAATTGAATGAAGAGATGCGCGAATACGTTCTCTGGATTCGGCAATTGTTTTGTCTGGCAAACCTACCAGAGAAAAGGCTGGCATTCCTGGAGAGAAATGAACTTGAACATTAACATCTACTACTTCAATACCGTGGAAAGTAACTGTATTAATATGTGCAACCATAGCTTAAATCCTAATTTAAGGTATAAGTTATATATTACTAATAACCCGACTGTTTAAATTTGTAAATTGATATTATGAAACCTAAAAAAATATCGTCTGTTTTAATTAAAAAATATCCAAATCGTAGATTATATAATACTGAAATAAGTAGTTATGTAACCTTAGCTGATCTATTCCAAATGATTAAAAAAAATACTGATTTTAAGGTAATAGAAGCTAAAACTTCTGAAGATATAACTCGTAATATTTTAACTCAAATTATTTTTGAGCAAGAAGCAAAAGGTTATAATTTATTACCGATCAGTTTTTTAAGACAAATTATTTGTTGTTATAATGATCAGCAGCATAATATGTTGCCGATTTACTTAGAAACAATTATGCATAATTTTTCTAATAATCAAGATAAGCTTAGTAAACTTGCCTTAGATAACCCGATCAAAATTTTTGAAGATTTTAGTCGAAATAATGTTGAAATGATTGAGAATAGTTTTAATATGTTCTACAAAACATTCAACCTCGAAAAGAAGAGTGGCTAAATGAGTAAACGAGAAGAAACAGCTGAGTGGTTCGCCCATTTAAGAGATTTAATTTGCGCTAAATTCGAAGAAATAGATGGAGTTGGTAAATTTACTCAAAAACTTTGGCAGCGCGCTGAAGGAGGCGGAGGTGTAATGTCCGTTATGAAGGGAAAAGTTTTTGAGAAAGTTGGAGTTAATGTTTCAACTGTGCATGGTGAATTTGCGCCTGAATTTCGCAAAGAAATTCCAGGCGCAGTAGAGGATCCTAGATTTTTTGCTACCGGTATTTCATTAGTGGCTCATATGTTTTCTCCACTTGTTCCAGCAGTACATATGAATACTCGCTATATAGAAACCAGCAAAACTTGGTTTGGAGGAGGAGCTGATCTAAACCCGATGATTGAAAATGCTCAAGATACTCGTGAGTTTCATAAAGCTTTTGAAGAGGCTTGCAATCGGCATAATCCAGAATATTATCCGCGCTTTAAAAAATGGGCTGATGAATATTTTTATATTAAGCATCGTGATGAAGCTAGAGGCGTTGGTGGTATTTTTTATGACTATATCAATAGCGGCAATTTTGAAGAAGATTTTGCCTTTACTAAAGATGTTGGTCAAGCTTTCTTAAATATTTATCCCAAAATAGTTTTAGCGCATAAAGATGAAACATGGACTGACGAACAAAGAGAAATTCAATTGCGCAAACGTGGTCGTTATACTGAATTTAACCTGGTTTATGACCGTGGTACTCGTTTTGGATTTATGACTGGTGGTAACACTGAAGCTATTTTGATGTCATTGCCGCCAATAGCTAAATGGGATTAGCTAGTTAAGGCTCAAGCAAGCTCGATATTAATTATTTCTTAACTTCTCTTAGTTAGAATTATGAGAATAAAATAATATGGAGAATTTAGGTATGAGTAAAAACAAAGAGACTTTAGATGCCTCGTATATAAGATTAGGTATACCACAGGATAGTTCTAATAAAGAGATAAATGAAGTTTTTACAGAGAAGAAGGCGGCGCTTTTGGCAACATTAGGGCAAGTGCATGGAACAAGAGAGCAAACCGATGTCCTAGCTCAAGTTACTGAGGTAAACAATGCTTATAAAGTTATTGATACTAGCATGGGTGGAGCATTATCAGCAGAAGCTAAGCAACAGGAACAAGTTCATACAGAAGTAGCTAAACCTCAGGTGAAAGCTACTAAACCTCAGGTGGAAGCAGCTAAGCCTCCTGTCGATATTAATCAAGATCATTATGTGACATTAGGTTTAAAGCCGGGAGAATCATTAACTCGTGAGCAAGCGCAAGCAGAGTATACAAAAGCACAAAGTAAGCCAGGAGAAGAAGCAAAATCTCGCATTAAAGCTATAAATGTGCTTGCCAGTCCAGAACGAAAAGCAGCTTATGATACTGCTATTTCTAATGCTGCTAAGTCTGCTGAAAAAAAAATAAGATTTCCTGTATTCAATAAAGTACAGAGTTTGATTCAGAATGTGGTCGGTAATAGAGCTGCTGGACCAGATAGTTCGCCTAAGGTTAATGGGGGTGGTCCTGTTAAGTCAAGGCAACAGTAGACTAGTTTCAATCATTCAGTAGCATATAATTGAGTAATGTAGATATTGCTAACACTGTATTTATTGCGGCCTGATTCTCTGCGTAATATTCTAGTATAGATGCCATCATGCTATCTTCAATGGGAGTAAAATCACTATCAGCAATATAGCCTTCACTGCATTGATCGTAGATTGCATAAATTGCTCCAGCTACCCCTAAATATTTATTAAAATTACCATTTGTTTCTGTTTGTTCACGGTAATTCAGCAGAGGGTAAGTATCAGTATTAGATTCAACCATATCAAATAGATTGTTAGTATCTTCTCGAATGTCTTCTTCGTTGGTGCCATTGCCTAAATAATTCGATACTTTAGATGCTACTTCAGCTTTAGAGGTTTTTGATAATAAATCGATTAGATCTTGTTTAGCTAGGTTAACTGGAGTTCTAAAATTACATGTGCCAATTTTTATATAAGTATATGATGGCATTTTTCCGCAATCACAATTTTGCTTAAAATAATAATCGGTCTTAGTCGCTGTTTTCCTTAAATCTTCTTGGCTTATTAAGTCATTAAAAGCCATACTTAAACTAACAAATGTGTTTAAGGCATATTGCCTTCCATCAATTACTTGATCTTCTGATAAGGTGATTACTTCTGAATCTTTTGGTAAAATATTAGCGATTTTATGAGTTATTAATTGAGAATGACAACTATATATAACTGCTTTAATAGGTTGATTATTGGTCTCTTGGACTATTAGCTTAAATAAATTACTAGCTTTAACACTTGGTAAACCGACGCTTAAATATAGTTCAACATCTATGCTAAATTTAGTAGGGCGTCCGTGCATCATTATATATATTTCATCTAGGTCTTGGAAACCTGTATTTTGTATTGATTTGGCAATATCTTGAAGGGTAATAAATTTATTTCTAGCATCTAATACTAAAACATTATGCTTTTCTAAAAATAAATTTAGTATTAAATTAGATTGTGGAAAGGCACCTTCATTATCGTGGCCGTAGATTAAAAGAGATTTCTTCGTAGCATTATTATGCTCTAACAGAAAATATTTTGAAGTAACGGTAGATTTTCCATTATCGGTGATTTGTGTGCCAACTGTTTTAGTCGTTTTAGACAATTCTAAACCTAAATGTGATAATTTTATTGTTCTGGATAGTGTATTAGAATTGGTAAAAACTTCTCTTACGGCTTGAGCTTCATCATCGCTTTTAAATTTCCAAGCAGATTTAACGCTTAGCATATATTCTGCGAACTTTGAATTTTGTTCAATTAGATATGGAGCATATTGGCCGTAATATATTTCATATTCTGTTTTCCACATATAAGGTTTGATAAAATAACTATTATATTGATTAAGAAGTGCATTTATACTTTCTAATTCTTTTTCTGTGAATACATGTTTAGAGCCAAAAAGAAAACTACGTAATACATATAAATCCGGCTCCAATATTTTGCCTTCATTAAATATAACTTTATCGCTTGATACGGTTTGTTGAATGAAATTATCGTATTCTATTTTATTATGTTTGTAGGCCTCTGCTAATATTTTTATAGATTGGTCAATGAACCTAACTCTAACTCCAAAAGCAGTATCTACTAAAAAATCTATTGATTCGAGATCTTCTATAAATATTATTAAGTTTTGATAATTACCAATAGCTTCTGGTGTTATTGAATATATAAAAAAATTTCTATCATCGGAATGAGCATTCTTAGCTAGTTTCAAAAATTCTAATTTATTTTGTTTATATAATTCTATTGAAAGCATAGCTTTAACTCAATCATTGTTTGTAAATGTTTAAAAAGATTGACTTTTATTAACCTAGTGTCTTCATTTTGTCAATATTAAATTTTTATCTTTAGTTAGATAACTTAATTAGGATTCACCAAGTAGTGCATGCTTCGTTTCTTGTGGATGGATAATATAATCAACAATTTGATAACTTATCTCTGTAGCTTCCGGTAATAGATAGATACTATTCACGGCTTCTAATAATCCAATTACCGCTCCTATAAATTTTTGCTCTTCTAGTATATCATTCAATAGTTCTCTAGATAACATTTCAATTGCTTCGATGTTCATTGCAACAATGATATTAGTAGGTTTATCATTTTTACATTTATCATTATAGTCACATAAAGCATATTCTACATGGTTTAGAGCACCTAATATTGCTTCTAATGCAAATTTGCTACTACCTAAAGCAATATCGTAATAATAAAAAATTCCTTGCCTAAAATTACTAAGTGTTATTATAGCATATTTAGATAGATACTCTGCTGCGCCGCCTTCAGCGTATGAATACATACCATGATTTTTTAAGGTGAGTGCTTCAATATAGTAACCAATTCCAGATGCAACGGTGTTTATAATAGATAATTTAATAACTGACTGTTTAGTCAGCGCAGGTAACGCCGAGAAAAATGTTGGAATTACAGAAGCAATATAAAATAATTCTATGGTTGATAACCCGTCCACAATTAAGTATACTTATCCAATTTATCATCGATTCAGGTGCTCACTTGATTCAAAATGTAGTCTGCGCGCCTTCACGATTCAAATCGAATAAATCTATTTTAATTCTGGAAATGGTGTAATTTAAAGCTTGTAATTTAATTTTTTATTGCAATTTTTACTAGAATGACTTAACTAGAAGTCTACTAAATCAAAAACATATAAAATATGGCCGAAAATATTATCAAAATTCATCAGCTTAATAAAAAATTCCTTCAGCAAGAAGTGCTCAAAGATATCAATTTATCGATTAAGCAAGGCAGTATCACCGGTATTATTGGTAAGAGTGGTGCTGGTAAAACAACATTGCTGCGTTGCATGAATTTATTAGAGCAGCCTGATAGCGGATCAATAGAAATTAATGGCAAAAACATTCTTAAATTAAACGCTACCAAACTAAAGCCTGTCAGACAAAAAATTGGGATGGTGTTTCAAGCTTTTAACTTACTTAGTAATTATACAGTCGCTCAAAATATAGCTCTTCCTCTTGAAATCGCTGGCAAAGCTAAGCAATATATTAATCAAAAGATACGTGCTATTGCTAAGCTAGTTGGATTAAAAGATAAACTAACTGAATATCCAAGTTGTCTAAGCGGAGGACAAAAACAGCGAGTAGCGATAGCTAGGGCTTTAGTTGGGGAAGTTGAGATTCTGCTTTGCGATGAATTTACTTCAGCTCTTGATCCAGAAACTACCTTAGAAGTATTAGAGTTACTTCGAGACATTAATCAAAATCTAGGTGTTACCATTATTCTAATTACTCATGATATGTCGGTTATTCGTGAAATTTGTGATTTTGTTTTTGTGATTGATGATGGTCAAATTATTGAAAATGGTGAAATTGAGCAGATTTTTTATACTCCCAGCCATCAAGTGACTAAGTCATTAATTAACACTATGTTTGCTAGAGATATTCCTAATGTATTTAAGGTAAGGATTACTAAACATCCAGTTAGCAATGGTGATATAATGCTCAGATTACTTTTTGGTAAAAATAGTTCTCAGCAAGCAATTATTTCTGAAATGATTAAAATTTTTGATATGTCGATCAATATTATTGCAGGACATTTAGATCATATCCGTGATGCTACACTTGGGAATTTACTGATAACTTTTAAATATGAGCCAAAATTACTGTCAAAAGTTATTAGCTATCTTGAGAAGCATCAGATTCGTCTTGAACTGCTTTGCTATTTAAGGGGAACGGATGAGTGATTTAATAATTCAAGCTTTGTTTGAGACTTTATTAATGGTTTTTGCGTCATCATTAATTGGTATAGTTTTTGGTCTACCGTTAGCGATGGTTTTGTTTAATTATAGCAAAATGTCTAAGGTGAAATCGCTTTATCATATTTTAAGTTTCTTAGTTAATGCTAGTAGATCCATTCCATATATTATTCTAGTAGTTTTAATGATACCATTTAGCAGGATAATTGTTGGCTCTTCAATAGGGGTATATGCAGCAATCATTCCACTAGGAGCTTCAGCTGTTTTATTGGTCGCCAGAATAATAGAAGATGCTTTTAACAATGTGTTGCCAGGGTTGATTGAAGTCGGCATGGCAATGGGGGCATCTAAACTACAAATTTTCTGTAAAATTTTAATTCCAGAAGCTTTACCAAATATAGTGGCAGGGGTTACCTTAGTGGTGATTAACCTAGTAGGATTTTCAGCAATGGCTGGAGCTGTTGGCGGAGGAGGTTTGGGAGATTTAGCAATTCGTTATGGTTATCAACGCTATAACTTAGAAGTGTTAGCAATTATTGTAGTGATTCTAATATTGTTAGTGCAAATTATTCAAATTATTGGTAATAAAATATCTAATCAACTTAAGAGGTAAAACAGTTATGCTCAATAAAATTCTAGTTATCTTCTTATCTTTCTATGCTCTGAATGCAACGGCTTTATCAGTAGGGGTTACTGCTGGACCACATGTATTGATTATGGAAGAGGTAAGAAAACAAGCTCAAGCAGAAAACATCAATCTTAAGATTATTGAGTTTAATGATTTTATTTTACCTAATGCTGCCTTAAATGAAGGGGATATAGATTTTAATTCATATCAACATCAACCATTTTTAGATGAGCAAATTAAATCCAGAGGTTATAAGTTAGTATCAATTGCTAAAACTATAATTTTACCTTTAGGTATCTATTCTAGTAAGCATGCCGGTTTAAGTGATATTCAAGACGGGGCGACTATTGCGCTGCCAAATGATCCAACCAATTTAGGCAGAGCCTTAAATTTACTAAAAAAAGCTAAATTAATTGAATTGAACGATGCTGAAAATCCTAGCATTTTAGATATAACTGCTAATCCTAAAAAGCTTAAGTTAGTAGAACTTGAAGCTCCGCAAATTCCAAGAGTGCTAGTGGATGTGGATTATGGAATTACTAATACTGATTGGATTATGCTAGCAGGTATAGACCCGAATAGCGCGTTACTTAGTGAAGATAAAGACTCGCCTTATGCCAATATTATAGTTACGCGCAGTGATAATCAAAATAATCCTGAAATATTGCGTATTGTTGAAATTTATCATAGTGATCATATCAAGAATTATATCCTGACAGAGTTTAAAGGTGCAGTTCTTCCTGCTTGGTGATTTGACTGAGTAAATTGTTTTGGTTCTGGTGTATCTCGAAACAACCGATGCCGTCACCCTTGGCCGAAGGCCGAGGGTCCAGATAAAATCTCTTAATGAATTGAGTCTAAAGGTTTCTAAAAGTTTTTAACTAGATCCTCGGCCAGCGCTAACGCTCGGCCAAGGATGACGACCTCAAGCGCTTTAAATGTGAGCTTAAGTCCGCGTAATATTTTTGCTTGTAACCAGAGCATTCTGCTAATCCTCAATAATTTCTATTGTATTTGATATTACATATTATAGTATCTATTATAGCTAAAAATAATTTAGGAGATAAGTAATGTCTGAAAATAACGCAACTACTATAAGAACAATTGGAGCGGTTAAATTACTGGTTGGCGTAATTATGTTGCCTTTAAG
>CANDYO010000016.1 GCA_947424995.1 Rickettsiales bacterium
TAAAGTTCTTGGTCAGGGCTTAATGAACTATCTTGGAGGGAAAGTTCATACTGATGAAGACGCTGTTAAAGCCTCCATGTATAGTGGTAAATATTTGGGTGGAATTTGGGTAGTTAAGGATTATACAGCCGTTGAAGCAAGCCAAGGTGTAGTGATGGCTAATATTGCTTGCGGAATAGCAATAGGCGCCGCCGCTTTAGTTTCTTCAGTAATTATTTTTGCTTGTAAAAAAATAATTAGAGAGCGACGCGCAGAGAGATTGGGCTTAAATCCTAACCTAATTCTTAATCCAACTTTACAAAAAACACAATCTAAGATAAAACCTGGAAAATATGATAATAAGAGTGATAGTAATCATGACCTTCAAACCGCTTTTACCTACCATGATTTTATTAAAGTTAGCGAAATAATTAATAGCAAAAGCTTTAAAAATATTTCTTCTTCATTGCTTAAAACGATAGATGAAACTCATTATTTTCCTACTCAGCACTTTAAAGAGAAAGTTTTTACTATCTTAGCTAAACAAGCAAAGCCTAAGGAGTTTGAAGCTCTGCTTTATAATCTAGCCAATCGCTGCAAAGAAGATAAAATCTTAGCAAAACAAATCATCAATGAAACTATCAATAATGCCAATAGCATAAAAGATTTAGCTATTTTAAAAAGATCAGCGTTAATGGCCGCAGAACTTGGTGATATAAAAATGATCGATAGCGCTATTGCTAAACTACGGACCCATGGAGTTACGTCTCTACTTTCGATTAGAGATGAAAAAGGATCAACCCTTATGCATTACGCCACTCGTAATGGCTTCAACGTAGAGATGATTCGTCATCTTGAACCAAGGCTTTCACAAGAATTTAATTTAATTAATCAAGCTGAAAAAGAGGATCATTTATTAGGTATAAAAATTCGCAAATCTGCTCAAAATATCTTTGAACTATCCAATGATGAACATATGAAACCAAAATATTCTCTTCGTCGAGAAACAGCTAATGATCTGGATCGAGCCTACGGTATTAATATAGCTAAAGAACGAGGATTTAGCGCTTATGTAAACGAAGATTTACGCAAAGGAGATCGTGAAAAGCAAGGTATTCGTGGAGGTATTGTAGCCGGATTTACTATTTTAACTGGCGCCTTAGCAATAGCAATACCACCAATAATAATTATTGGTTCTAAACTTGCACAAGCAGTAGGTACACATGGCTTATATGAATTGCCAATCGCTGCTGCAGTAGAGGCCGCCGCTACTATTGCCGCACTAGAAGTTACTGAAAAATATGTTATTCCAGGCTTTACTAGCGGGATTAATCGCATCTCCAATGCTATATATAGCAAAGTATATAATTATGATTTTACTATTGAAGCTTTCAGTTCCTGTGTATCAGATTTAACTAAAGATGCTATTTTTAAAATATCAGCGAATCTACAAAATATTAAAACCAGCCCTTCATATAAAAAGGATCCACTTAAGGCCGTTAAAGCTGTGATGCTAGCTGCCGCTAAATTTGATGATCATGATATTCAAAATGCTTTAAATATTGTTGTTAATAATATTATTGATAAAACCATCTATAGCCCTAAATACAGTGGTAAAACTGATAAAGAAAAAGCTGATAATTTAATCGATGAAATTAAAGAGCTTTCTAAAAATATGGCACAAGCCCATATTGACCGTAAGCAAGATCTATTCAATGATCTTGGTACTAAATTTTATCAAGATCTAGAGAAAACAAAAAGCTTCCCTCAAGTTATTAGTTTAACCAAAGAATATCAAAGAAAATTAGATTTATTATCAGAATTAAATCCAGATGAGTCTTTCGTAAAACAAGTAAAAAAATTAAATAAGAAACTAGATGACATTACTCAAATCGCTCCTTTCTTAGATCATAAAATCAATATAGAAACTGTGCAATTTCTTTTTGAACAATCTATGAATCCATCAATGAAAACTCATTTAGTTCAAGCTATTCATGTAGCCCAGCAAGAAAAATGCGATCAAGATAGTAACCCCCAATGAATTAGCACTGCTTGCGTCTAGCTTTAAAAATAGATTTGAATCTTTAGTTGTTAGAAAGAAAACTGCTAAATCTACTAAAGAAGAAGATGCAAATCAGCTGCAACAAGAAAATCACTCTGTTTTAACCACTAAGAAGAAAACTGCTAAATCTACTAAAGAAGAAGTAACTTTTGATAAACTTTCACAAGAGGAACAAATAACTTTAACCAATGTGCCAAAGACTATCAAGCTACCTACTAGCCGTAATAACTCTACTTATCAGCGACGTATTCTAATGCAACCAGCGAAACCGCGCGGTCATTAAGTAAGACTACTGCATACAGCATTAATAAAATAATTCAGTTATTTCTCTTGAGTGGAACTATTTTTAGGATCTTCTTGGGGTAAATATAAGTCCCCTTTCACTCCACAGCTTGTTAAATGCAATAATATGATTATACTTAGTAATAATTTATTCATTTATTCGGCACTCAAATTATTTATGAACATAAGCAAAGTATATAGCAATTGGTTGATTATTCTAATATTATTTTTATCTTCATACGCTCACACTGAAGAGACTACCAAGAAAATTCCAAAAGCTGTAACTCTTCCTTCTTTTTTGCAAGAAGTTACTAAACCAATTGGTTTATCAGCAACTAGCGTATTTTATAATCAGTTAGACGAAAAAAAATCCTTAGAAAATTTTGACAATCGCTTCATAATAGTTCATTTTTGGGCAAGCTGGTGCATGGAGTGTCAAAATGAATTATTAGTTCTAAATAAACTACAAAAAGAATTTCGTAAAAAAGCCTTATTAATTTTTGCTATCTCTGAAGATTTCAAAGGAATTGGAGCCGTTGATGAATATTTTACTAAGCATCAAATAGATTATCTGGATATTTACATAGATAAAAAAAGTAAAATTTATCAAAGCTTAAATGTTAATCATCTACCAGTAAGCTATCTTATTGATTTTGATGGCAAAGTGATTGCTCAATCTAATCCAGGCACTATTATTGATTGGAATGATGAAGAATTAAAGGAATTTTTAGAAGCAAAGGTTAGTAAATATCAGTTACTGCCACCTGAATTTAAAAAACCACGCGATAAATATGAATCTCCTAAAAAACCTGAGCTACCTAACAAAATAACAAAACAAGATAAAAAAAATAAATCAAATTTATTCATCAATTAGAGGAAAAAATGACTATAGAAAATAAATCATGCTGCTGGAGCAAATACTTCAAAATATTTAAAAATAATCCTCTTGTGAATGTGGTTAATTTAGATGGAGTTATTGGTAGTGTAAATTTTAAGCAAGGGCTTACCTTGTTTCATTTAAATAAAAGTTTAGAAGAAGCTTTTAAAGGCAAAAATCTTAAAGCGGTTATTTTAAATATTAATTCTCCTGGTGGCTCTCCTGTACAGTCAGAATTAATTAGTAAAAGAATTACCCAATTATCTAAGCAAAAAAACATTCCAGTTATTGCCTTTGTTGAAGACATTGCTGCTTCAGGAGGTTACTGGTTAGCCTGCTCAGCTAGTGAAATAATTGTAGCTGATAATGCTATTTTAGGTAGCTTAGGCGTACGTTTCTCAGGCTTTGGTTTAAATAAAGTTATTGAACGTTTAGGGATTGAACGTCGTATTTACACTCAAGGAGAGAGCAAAGCATTACTTGATCCATTTTTAGCTGAAAAACAAGAAGATATTGATATAATTTTAAAAGTTCAAGCCGATATTTATGAAAACTTTAAAAATCATGTTCATCAAGGACGAACTGGCAAACTAAAGCTTGATGATACGGAAATTTTTAGTGGTACTATATGGTCTGGAAAACAAGCAGTTAAGATAGGTATAGCTGATAAAACTGGAGATCTTTATAGCGAGCTACAGGAAAGATTTGGTATTGATGTAAATATTAAAATTATTAATCAGGAAAAATCTTGGCTTAAACGTAAACTAGGGATAATGGCTGAATCTATAGTTCAAATAGCCTCAAATGCTACTTTTAGCAAAGTGCTAGATAAAAAATTTGAATTACGTTAATAAATGCTATTGAAATTAGCTAATCTAATCTTTACATAACTACTTGAGTAAAAACTAATTTATAGAGAAAATATAACCATGACAACACAACATGACAAACACGACAACCACAAGGAAGAAGAGACAGAAGCACTTGCTTCCGTGCTAAAAAAAGCTCAAGCAGAAACCGCAGCAAAGAAAGAAGATCATCAAGTTGATTTAGCTAGGCTTCAATTAGCTTATGAAGAATCAATTGAGGAAATCACACAATTGAAAGACCAGCTTCTACGTTCAGCCGCTGAAAGTGATAATTTACGTAAACGCACAGCCAAGCAAATTGATGATGCTGGTAAATTTGCGGTCAATAGTTTCGCTAAAGATCTCATAGAAGTGCTAGAAAATCTATATTTAGCTACTGACAATATTCCTGCGCAAGTTTCATCAGAAGATAGTGCTTTCAACACCGTCATTCAAGGTATAGAAATGACCAAAACAACACTGGTGAATGCCTTTGAAAAACATGGAGTTCAAAGAATTACGCCTAAAGCTGGAGAGGTTTTTAATCCTAACCTTCATCAAGCCGTTGCTCATATAGAACAACCAGAATTTGCTGATAATAATATTGTTAGTGTTATGCGAGCTGGATATGTGCTTCATGATCGTTTATTAAAGCCAGCTATGGTAGTTGTGGCAAAAACCACACAAGCCTAATATAGATCAACTTTATTAGAATCCTTTTATCATTCAAGGACTTGATTAGTCTTTAATAGAAAATTACTATCAGTTGTCTAATACTTTTATATTAATTTTTATCTTAAACTTAAATTCTTGGAGTAATTTTTATGTCTCAATTCGTTAAATCTTGTTTATTAGCTTCTAGCATTTTATTGGCTAGTTCTTTTACATTGGCTACAGATGAAACTGCCGCTCCTGCTGCTGCAGAACCTACAATGAATCAAGAGCATGTTGCTAATACTACTGCTCCTGCTGAAAAAAGCGATGCAACTACTGAAAAGAAGTCTAAAAAACATAAAAAACACAAAAAATCTAAAAAATCTAAATCAGCTGCACCTGCAGAAGCACCTGCAGAAGTACCTGCAGCTAAAACTAACTAATATTAGAGATAAGCTATATGAAAACATTATTAAAAACCTCTATAGCATTTCTAGGTGCTGGGCTACTAATTAGTAGCTCAGTTATAGCATCAGATGCAGAGCAAGATACAAGTTTTTTAAAACAACCAAAAAATGAAGTAGTTCCGGTAAAAATGGCTGTACCGATAGTACCAGCAGATGATATTGAGGCCGTTAAAAATAAATACTTTGCAATGGAAGCAAGTTATAATTTTAACCTATATAAGCCTTATTTTACTGGTCTTAACTCAACTTACACTAATTTTCAAAACTCTGGTTCTTTTGGTGTTGGGGTTGGCATGTTTGTGAACAAAAATGTTAGAGCTGATGTAATGGCTTCATATACATCACCGGCAAGTTATGAATTCAACTCAAACAGTAATACATATAACTCAAAAGTTACTACCACAAAATTAATGTTAAATGGAACATATATTTTTGACGCTAATGTTGGTGGAGTTTCTCCTTATGTTAATGCAGGTGTTGGTGTCGCTTGTAATAACACTACTACTACCGCAAATTTAAATGGCGCTAGCACCTATATTTCTGGTAATTATTTTAATTTTGCTTATCAAGCTGGGCTTGGTTTATCTTATCAAGCACAAAATGATATGATTCTAGATCTAGGTTATCGTTTCCTTGATAATGGACAGAATAAAAAAGTTTCTGGTGTTTCTAATAAAAGACTACAAAGTCAAGCAGTAGTGCTAGGACTTAAAGTACCATTCTAAACCTTCAATTATTTCTTGAAGCTTTCTAAAAATTCACCCTTGGACTAACATGAAGTCCAAGGGTAGTTTTAACGGGTAGCTTTCTAAACCGACTCTTTAATTAAAACCCTCCATTAAACTACTATTAACGAAGATAGATGACGTTTGCATCCGTTACAAAATATTATCCTAATTATAAATTCACTCCCAACTAATTTTAAGCTTTTATATTAGCTGTGCTACAGAAGACACAGAATTATAAATTAATATAACTTAAACTATTGTCACGCTTGATTATTAAGCGTCGTTAATATATGATGCAGGTTATGCGATATACATGTTCTCTGTTTAACTTATATGTTTTTAGGTCATTCTTACATGTCTCACTTCAATTATGTCTGATTATCTATTGTTTTCTAGTCTTTGTGCTACTTACTAATTCTATAAGCTTAGCTACAAAAACCATAGCTCGCCAAACAACTAATATAAATAAAATTTTAAGAGGAATAGTTATGAAAAAACATTTTAAAAAAACATCAATAGCATTTTTAAGCGCTGGCTTACTAATTAGTGGCTCAGCTTTTAGTTCAGACGCTGAACAAGATCCAAAATTTTTAAAGAAGAAAAAAGAAGAACCAGCAGTGATATTAGTGACCATGGTCCCTGTAGAACCATCAATCACAGAAAACACCAAAGACAAATACCTCGCTATGGAAGCAACTTATAATTTTAACCATTATAAACCACACTTAATTGGTATGGCAACAACTTCCAAAAGCTTTCAAGATTCAGGTTCTTTTGGTATTGGAGCAGGTACGTTTGTTGATAAAAACTTTAGGTCGGATGTAATAATTTCGTACACTACACCCACTACTTATAAAGTTAACTCAAATAACAACACTTATAGTTCACGTATTGTTACAACAAAACTAATGTTCAACGGAACATATGATTTTAACCGTGCTATTGGAGAAGCTTCTCCTTACCTTAGCGCTGGTATTGGTGCAGCTTGCAATAGCACTACTACAAACGCAAATATAAATGGCAACAATACCCATATCTCTAGTAACTATATAAAGTTTGCTTATCAAGGCGGAGCAGGTATAGCATATACTGTAGAAAATGAAACTATTATAGATTTAGGTTATCGTTTTGCAGACAATGGAACTAATAAAAAAGTTATTGGCGTTTCTAATAAAAGACTGCAAAGTCATGAAGTTGTATTAGGACTTAAAGTACCATTCTAGTACTTAGTTCAGAGGTCGTTCTATAATTTTAGATTACGGCTCGACCTCATCTCATTAAAACTAAGCCACACCTATTTTTCTCTCGTTAAGGGGGTGGCTTATGTTCATCAACTATCCTCTTTAAAGATCATTCCAGGCATCTCATCAATAAAATAATTATCTTTATCTTCTTCTATATCAATTCTAGATGCGAAGATTTTTTCTCTCAATGATTTCACGCTAACAGACTCTTGAGTAGTTTCGCTAATTGCATGTATTCCTGTTTTTATAGAATGATCAGACGTTACCGAATTATCGCCTGAAACTATTTTTTCATTAAACTTATCGTACCTAGTAGCCTTTTTATATTTTCCACCCTTAGTTAGCTTGTATTGATTAAATAAAGGTTCACAAGGATCTTCTAAATACAAAGGTAGAATATCTGAATATTTCATCTTAACTTCCTAATTTTCACAACTATATATTTTAAACATACAGCAAAAAGGTTAATTTTTTGATAATATACGTTTAAATTACACCATTTCCAGAATTAAAATAGTAGGTGAGCACCTAAATCGATGATAAATTGGATAAGTATACTTAATTGTGGTAATTGGTATTCTAACCTAAACTAGCTACGATCTATTATTAAAAACTTTGATTATAACTATAAGCAACCTTAAGAAAATATTTTATCATTATTGCAAATTTTCTTTTGCATTTTAGTAAGATTTTATATATGCTGACCAAACTAATCTTTAGAATATATATTGATAAGGAAATGATAATGTCTAATTTATTACAACGCTTTGAAGAAGAACAAGCGGCAAAACTAATTGAAGGTAAACAATATGATAAATTCTCTTATGGAGATACTATCAGAGTGAATGTGAAGATCGTTGAAGGCACCGCTGAACGTATCCAAGCTTTTGAAGGTGTTTGCATCGCTATTCGCAACCGTGGTTTACATTCATCTTTTGTTGTTCGTAAAATTAGCCATAATGAAGGTGTTGAACGTCGTTTTCCTTTATATTCCCCAAGAATTGAAAGTATTGTTACTGTAAAAAGAGGCGTGGTCAGACGCGCTAAATTGTATTACATGCGTGGATTAAGAGGCAAAGCTGCTAGAATCCAAGAAAAATTTGTTTTTGACACAACTAAAGTTAAACAATAGTTCCTGCATAAATCGTCAAATAATGAGCTTAAATTTTATCTTTAGTAACAGAAGTTTAAGCTCAACTTATTAAAAACCTTAGTAGTATTAAAGTAAATCAATGAGATACTTGTCCTATTTACTTTTGTCTTTGTTATTTATTTCTAATCTTACTCTAGCTAAAGAAACCAAATTATTACCTACCTTAGTCATATACAGCAATGCATCATTCGCTAGAGATTGGATGCATATCGGACATCCTATTAAACGAGCCTTTGAATTTCAGTGTAATTGCAAAGTAGAGTTTGTTACTCTAACTGGCAATACTATGCTTTCTAGATTACTCTTAGAAGGAGATAGTTCAAAAGCAGATATCGTTGTTGGCTTAGATATGAATTTAATCGATAAAGCTGAAGAAAGCGAACTTTTTGAGCCACATAATATTTTAGTACAAAATCTTTCTATTCCTATGCAATGGACTAATAAATATTTCATTCCTTATAATTATGGTTATTTAGCTTTTATTTACAACAGCAAAAAATTAAAAAATCCTCCTAAATCTTTTCAAGAGCTTGTTGACAGGCCAGATGATGAGTTAAAGTTTATTATGCAAGATCCACGTAGCTCTACAGTAGGTAGAAGTTTAGTTGCTTGGACTAAGTTAATATATAAAGATGATGCTCCAGAAATTTGGCATAAGCTCAAAAATAAAATTGTTACTGTTACAAAAAGTTTTAGCGAAAGTTATGTTCTGTTTACAGAAGGTGAATCTGATATGTTGATCAGTTATAGTAGCTCACCAGCTTATCATATGATCGCCGAAGGAAACTATGATATAAAGGCAGCCGAATTTACAGAAGGTCATTACCTGCAAATAGAATTAGCTGGTAAACTAAAGTCATCTAAGCAACCAAAATTAGCTGATGAATTTTTAAATTTCATCTTATCTCGTGCTTTTCAACGATCAATACCTATTAATACTTTTATGTTTCCAGTTATAGATATAGGAAGTGATTTGCCTGAAGAATATTCTCATTTATTTATACCATCTAAAACATTCATTATTTCACCTGAAGAAATGAAAGAAAATCGTAATTTATGGATACAAGAATGGCTGCAAGCATTGTCAAAAAAATAATTTATTTATTTCCATTCAGCCTTATAACAGCTTTTATTATCTCATTGATTGGGATAACTTTCATAACATTATCAACCCATTTGGACTTTAATTCTTTTTTTAATCTCTTCCAAGATTCATACATTCAATACATTATCAGCTTTACTTTATGGCAAGCAAGTTTGTCTACTATTTTATCAATAGGCTTAGCTATCCCTATTGCTAGAAGCTTGCATAGACGCTCTAAGTTTTTCGGGCGTAGTTTAATTTTGAATTTTTTAAACTTAGCATTTATTTTACCAGCCATTACATTAGTTATTGGAATAGCTATAATTCATGGCAAAAATGGCTGGATTAATAAATTATTAGAAAATATTTGTGACCAATCGTTTGGATATTATTTATATGGTATTCTTGGCATAATGCTCGGACATTTAGCTTTCTGTATACCATTAGCGGTTAGAGTCTTTCTTGGAAGGCTCGAGTCAATCCCTGATGAAATGTGGCGCCTTACTTCGCAGCTTGAACTATCTTCAACTAATATTTTTAAAATTATTGAATGGCCATATTTACGTCTCTCTGTAATTGGCGTGAGCATATTAACTTTCATGATGTGCTTTAGTAGCTTTGTTATAGTATTAGCTTTAGGCGGTGGACCGGCAGCAAGCACTTTAGAAGTGGAAATATATCATTCATTAAAATTTGATTTTGATTTACCACGCGCTATCAATTTGTCTTTTATTCAATTACTTATATGTCTTTGCTTAATGATCTTAGTGCAAAAATCTAATACTCAATTTTTCCCTACCATAGTCAACATATCTAAACGCTTCGCTAGACCAGATATTAATAAAATTTCTACAATTATAGTCGATTTAATAGCTATTTTACTATTATTCACATTCTCATTATTGCCCGTAATAGCCATAATTATCAGCGGTTTTAATAGCAAACTTGTGCCAGTGTTATACTCTGAAGAATTTTGGCATTCAGCTAAAGAAAGTTTAGAAATAGCATTATATTCTGGAGGTTTAACCTTAATTGTAGCTCTGAGCTTAATCTCTGGAGCCTTCTATTTTCGCTACAACTTAAACAAACCTAATTTTAGCAAACAAATTATCTGGCTTAGTAATGTTCGTCTAATAATGCCAGCTTTTGTGTTTATTACCGGACTCTTCATTGCAATAAAAAGCTTTATTCCGATTACCGATATTGCTTTTTATCTAATAATTCTGATTAACTCCATTGCGGCTCTACCTTTTGCTGTAAATATATTATTGCCTGGATCACTTAATTTTAATATTCACGAAATTCATTTATGCCAGAGCCTCGGAATTAGTGGTTGGAATTTTATCAAATTGATTTATTGGCCACGTATGCGTAAAAGCTTAAGCTATGCTTTAGCTTTATCAGTTACCATTTCTTGGGGAGATTTAAACTTAATCGCCTTATTTGGTAGTAATAGCTTAAGTACATTACCATATTTATTATATAACATGATGAGTACTTATAGAGTTGAAGAAGCTGCCGTAGTCGCATTGACTATATTATTGTCATCATTCTTCTTATTTTGGGTTATTGAAGAGTTTTTAGGTGGAGAAGCAAATGTTAGAACTTAAACAAGTATGTTATCAATATGAAGTAAATTCATCGTTTAACTTTTCTCTAGATTTAGAACATTCTGATGCTTTAGCGATTATAGGGCCAAGTGGTTCTGGCAAGACTACATTGCTCAACTTTATTGCTGGATTTACTGTTCCATCTAAAGGGAATATAATTTTTGATGGCAAAGACATCACTCATATACCCCCTAATAAACGCCCTGTTAATGCACTTTTTCAAGAAAATAACTTATTTCTTCACTTAAATGTTTTTGATAATATAGCTATTGGCATCAGCTCCGATCTTAAAACTACCAAAACTCAAAAAAATATAATTGAACATGCATTAAAAAGAGTTGGACTAAGTGGTTTTAATAATCGTTTTCCTCATCAATTATCAGGAGGGCAAAAACAACGAGTTGCCATCGCAAGAACTATCGTTAGAAATAAAGCTATACTATTACTTGATGAACCATTTTCATTTCTAGATCCACCTCTTCGTATAGAAATGCTAGATTTAGTTAAAGATTTACAGCAAGAACATGGTTTCATTTTAATCATGGTTACTCATGATTATAGCGACGCTTTACGCATCTGCAATAAAACTTGTTTCATTCAAAATGGCTCAATATTACATATAAATAAAACTAATAAATTTGCTAGTACAACTAAAAACCCTCTAATTCATACGTATATTGCTTGATTGATTATCTAACAAGAGGTATTTTAGATGAAGGATACGCGTCATCCCTGACGAGGAAAAACTAGGACTACTAGTTTTGACGAGATCGGGGATCTCAGGAGTTCATTCTCATGATATCCCCGGTAGCGCTGCTTTTTAAGCAGCTTGCCAGGGATGACGCTATTGCCATATATACTACACTCTCAAAAGGCTACTAAAATGATTGGTAAATTAAAAGGCATCTTAGATAACATCGATATAGATCAAGTAATTCTAGATGTAGTTGGAGTTGGCTATATCATCAACTGTTCTGGCAAAACCATATCGCAGCTTCCAGATTTAGGTAAACAAGCCGTTTTTTTAATTAATATGCAAGTAAAAGAAGACGACATAAGTTTATATGGCTTTATAGATCCACTTGAACAAGAATGGTTTGATCATCTAATCACCGTTCAAGGTATCGGTCCTCGCCTTGCTTTAACTATTCTTTCTTCTTTAGGACCACCTGAGATAACTGAAGTTATTATTGAACGCAATAAAGAAGCATTCAAACATATTTCAGGAGTAGGACCTAAGCTTGCAGAACGTATTTTTACTGAGCTTACTAAGAAAGCTAGTCAATATTTAAGTAAATATCCTCACTTAACTATTCACCCTTCTCTTTCTAATGAAAACAATGCCAATATAAATGATGCACTGGTTGCTTTAACTAATCTTGGCTACGCTAAAAATGAGGCTTATAACACTTGTAAAAATATTTATCAAAATCAACCAGATATCTCGATTAATGAATTGATTAGATCGGCCTTAAAAGAATTATCTTCGTAGTAATTGCTGAAGTGATTTTTATAAGCTATTATGAGTTTTTAAAACGCTGTATAGGTATCTTAACTGGTAGGATAGCGTTATCCCCGATCTCATGAGATTATGAACTCCTGAGATCCCCGGTAGCGCTGCCTTCGGCAGCTTGCCAGGGATGACGCCTTGTATTTGTAATGTAACTGTCTTCATACCGCGCTTATTATAAAATGTTTAAAAGAATGCAAAATAAATGTTAGATATCTATTTAGCCCAACCACGTGGATTTTGCGCTGGTGTTGATCGAGCCATCAGCATCGTTGAAAAAGCTATTGATAAATTTGGCGCTCCTATTTATGTTCGTCATGAAATAGTTCACAATAAATTCGTTGTTGAACAATTAAAGGCAAAAGGAGCTATTTTCGTCAATGAGATTGATGAAATTCCTGAAAACTCGATAGTTATTTTTAGTGCTCATGGAGTTTCTGAAGCAGTTGAAATTAACGCTCTTAAGCATAAATTAAAGATATTAGATGCCACCTGCCCACTAGTTACCAAAGTTCATTTAGAAGCACAAAGTCATGAGAAAAAAGGCAAACAAATTATTTTAATTGGTCATGCCGGACATCCAGAAGTGGAAGGAACATCTGGGAGAGTAAAAACAGAAGTTACTCTAGTTTCTACCATAGAAGATGTAGATAATTTGTATTTTGATGAGACTGAGAATTTAGCTTATGTAACTCAAACTACTTTAAGTGTTGATGATACCAAAAATATAATCAATAAACTAAAGAATCGTTTTCCAAGTATTACTGGTCCAGACTTAAAAGATATTTGCTATGCCACTCAAAATCGTCAAAACGCAGTCAAGGAAATAGTAAAATTAGTTGATTTGCTGCTGGTAATTGGCGCTGATAACAGCTCTAACTCCAATCGCTTACGAGACATTGGTAGCGAGATGAATAAGCGGGCTTATCTGATCAGTAATTTTCAAGATATCGATCTAAATTGGTTCAATAATATCAATAAAGTTGGGATAACCGCTGGAGCTTCAGCTCCAGAAGAACTAGTTCAAGGGGTAATCAAATTTATCCAAAATAATTTTGAGACCAATATTCATAATATTGAAGTTACCACCGAGAATATTCGCTTCAATCTACCATTAGAGTTAAGAGGGTAACCTCCGACAAATAAGTTGGCTCCAATAAATAAATCAAAGGTTAACGTCATTCAGCTGCGTTCTGGATGACGATTCATAACTAAAAAAAATAAACATATACTCTACCAATCTAAATTCTTATAATCAAAATCAAATATTGATAGTAATTGTCGATATTTTTGATTATGCGCTAGGCTCAACATTTTATCCTCACTTAAAATAGCTTTAGCTTGAGCGTTAGCTAAACTGATTAAATGATGATGAGCAATAAAATCTACCGTTTTAAAATTAGGCAATCCGCTTTGTTTGGTACCAATAATATCTCCACTTCCTCGAAGTTTAAGATCTTCTTCAGCTAAGATAAATCCATCGTCGGTTTCACGTATAATTTTTAGACGCTGCCAAGATATATTACTAATCGGTGGATTATATAGTAAAACACAATTTGAAGGCTTATCTCCCCTCCCCACTCTTCCACGTAATTGATGTAATTGAGATAAGCCAAAGCTTTCTGCATTTTCAATAATAATCACCGTTGCATCAGACACATCCACTCCCACTTCAATAACCGTGGTAGCCACTAATATCTTATAATCGCCTTGAATAAATTTATTCAAGTTTTCTTGTTTAAGATTGCCATCTAATTGCCCATGCACTAATCCAACGATGCCTGGATAATGCTTAGAAAGCTCATGCATTCTAGTTTCCACCGCTATCTTTTCTAGTTTAAGATCAATCGGTTTATCTTCCTTCTCACTAATTAATGGACAGATCCAGTAAATTTTACCTTGTTGCTTGATAATATTATCCAATGAGCTAATAATTTCATTGAGCTTAGATTGGGGCATGATTGAGGTTTTAATAGCAATCCTAGAGGCTGGTTTTTCAGTAATCCTGGTAATTTCCATATCGCCATATAAAGCTAAACTCAAACTCCTAGGAATAGGAGTTGCGGACATAATCAATAAATCCGCATTTTTTCCCTTATTAACTAGAGCTAATCTTTGTTCAACGCCAAAACGATGCTGCTCATCAATTACTACTAGCGCTAGATCATTGAAATTAACTTTATCTTGAAAAACTGCATGAGTACCGACTAAGATCTGAATTTCTCCACTACTTAATTCTTCTAATATTCGCGCTCTTTCTTTAGCTTTAGTTTTACCAGTTAATAAGGCATATTTTACTGGCAGTCCTGCAAAAAACTTTTCTAAAGATAAGAAATGTTGATTGGCAAGCACATCAGTAGGCGCCATTAAAGCTGCTTGAGCGCCTGCTTCTACCGCATTTAATATCGCTGCGAAAGCAACTATGGTTTTACCGCTACCAACATCTCCTTGCAGAAGTCTAGACATTTTGTTTGGCGATTTTTGATCAACAGTAATTTCAGCAATTGCTTGGCTCTGGCCAGCTGTTAATTCAAACGGCAATTGACTTAAAAATTTACTCAGCAATTCTCCTTCAGCTAAAATCATCCTTCCTGTTTGCTGTAATTTATATTGGCGTAATAGATTCACCATCAATTGAGTTGCTAGCAGTTCGTCATAAGCTATTCGCTGTCTTGCCTTAGAATATGGGGTAATATCTTGATTATTTTTAGGGTGATGAATTATATTCAAAGAATTTTTAAAGCTATCCCAACCAAATTGCTGAATTAAATTTTCGCTTATCCATTCATCCACATGCCCCATGCTAGATAAAGCAAAACTAATATATTTTTGTAATTGCTTATTGATAATTCCATAAGTGAGCGGATAAATTACTTCATCGGTTATTATAGGCAAATGAGGCTTATTTGGATTGATTACTTCTGGATGAGCAATTTGCTTAATTGTATTAAACAAATCAACTTTACCAACAACTATTATTTCACTATCAATTTTTGCCCAATTAAGCAAATATTGCGGCGAATAATTAAAATATAATAACTGGATTCTACCGGTATCATTGGCGCAGTGAATTTTAAACGGCTTATTACGAGAAAAATTGGGATTATTTGGCTGATCAAAATCGATAATTCTTAAGTTTAAAACTACTAAATCACTTGATCTAAGTGAATATAAAGGCGGATATAAACGCTTATGAATAACATCACTCGGCAAATGCCAAAATAAATCAGCAATATTATTGATATCGAGTCGCTTAAGAGCTTCCTCAATTTTAGGTCCAATACCTGGAATATTAGTAAGACTTTTTAATGTAGTCATTTAAAATGAATCTTAATGGTTGTAGTTTATAGATGAGTAATAGTAATAAAGATTGTATCTAGTCATAAAATGCCGTCATCTTTGGACAAGCGTAAGCAAAGTCCGAGGATCCAGATTAATTCTCTTTCAACAGCAAGTAAAATACTACCTCACAAAGAGATTTTAACTGGATTCTCGTCACGCCTTCGCCAAGGCTACGGCGGACAAGAATGACGTCGCACGCTAAAATATCTAGCATAACAACTTTCTATATATTGACGTACTCTACCACCCACTCCACCATCTTCACAGCAAGAATTTCATTAACCTAGACTTTGCTTCCAACAATTTATCTCTAATTTTTTCTAATGGATTTGATTGGTTAGACGTATTTTTTAAATAACTAATGGCGTCTTTAATACTATAATTTTCAGTGTATAATAAATATTTAATTTGCTCTAAAAGCTTAATATTTTCTGGCGAATAATAGCGCCTATTATTATATTTAACTGGCTTAAGGATGGTAAAATTTTCTTGCCAAAATCTAATTACGTGCGAAGATATTCCTAAAATTTCTGATACTTCCCCAATAGTCCTTAATGCATTGTCAGCTTTCTCTCTTGGAGCAGGATTATTCATTGACCAACCGTTTTAATTGATTAGAAGGATGAAAGCTTACCACTTTACGAGCATCAATTACAACGTCCGCTAAAGTATTAAGGTCTCTCCCCATTCTTTGCTGTTTCTCTTTAACATAAAAACTACCAAAATTTGGTATCTTTACCGATCCATCTTGAGCCGCATGTTTGGTTATATTATCAAATACGCTATCTACAATATCTTGAGCGATGCTAACTGGAATACCTATTTCATAGAAAATAGTTTTTGCTAAAGTATTTTTAGTGATTGTTTTGTCCATATTTATGTCTTTATTTTATGTAAAGTAAACTTGTTCCAACATTGCCCGTTATCACTTGCTGAACTATGTTATCTTTCAATATTTCAATTTCTATAGTTTCTAAATTTATTCTGACTTGATAATTATATTTATGCAAGTAACATTTTTGTTTATCACATATAAGCTGATCAGATTTTATTTGAGAGTAACGCCAAGAACTCACCGCTCCAAGTTGATTAATCAGTAATTGCTTTTTGAATTTACCCAAAGGCTTGGTTACGAAAATCAACCGATTATCCTGATCTAAAACTGCAACAATCTTTTTTTGCCAATCCACAAAAATATCAGCTTTAATAACAAATGATTGTAGAATTATCCCTAATAAAATTATCATGCCCCCAATAAATCTTATTCTTGTCTGCCATAAGCAAAACCATAACATTCCAAAAACTATAATCAGCAAATTAAGATCAGTTATTTTAGCGAAAGCGGTCACTGAATAAGGTAAGACAGCTATGTAATGAGCAATCTTAAGCATTAAATCGATTCCATATTTCATTAGAGCCAAACTCAAAAACTCTAAATGAAATGGATAAAGCAAAAATGTTAGTACTACCAAAGGCATTAGCCAAAAAGAGGTTATTGGAACTGCTAGTAAATTAGCCAATATACTATAATTAGATGATTGGCTAAAATGATATAAAGAAAATGGAGCTGTAGCGAGTCCAGCAATTAGTGAAGCAAAGCTTACACTGAGAAAATAAAATAAGATTTTTTGGATGAAGCTAAATTCTGCAAAGTTAAATTTCAATTTACTAAAAATCTCAAAGCAAGCAATAAGCGCGAGCACTGCAGCAAAAGACATTTGAAAACTAGGGTGAATGATGTTTTCTGGAGTAATCAATAAAATAATTGTAGCAGCTAGTGCAATCGCTCTCATTGGATTAGAGGTACGATCGATTATAATCGCAATAATAATCATGCTGCTCATTATAAAAGCTCTAATAGCTGCTACTTCCATCCCAGAAATAAGCAAATATCCAAGGCTTCCAAGCAAAGCTATCAAAGCTGCTATTTTTTTACAATGAATATTTAAAGCTACTGCTTCAACTGAGTTCAATAGAAACCTACTACTGAAGAAAAAAATCGCCGCCACTAAGCTTAAATGCATTCCTGAGACCGAAAGAATATGAGCAAGACCAGTGGCTCTTAAATCTTTTAGCACTTGCTTATCAATATTACTATATTCGTTAAGCATAAGGGCCGTCGCTATACTACCATAATAGCTACCAATAGCGTTATTTACTCTGGTTTGAATATTATTGCGCAAATAATTAAGTTTGCCCGAGAAGGAGGCTCTATCTTCTTTTATAATAGTAAAGCTGGATACACTATAACCAACCGCACCAATTTGCTTAAAATAAGCGTCACGAGCAAAATCATAGCTATTATCAAGATATGGCTGCATTGGCTTGCTTAATATTGCGTTTAATTTAACATAATCGTCAATCTTAGCATCATTTAAACTAGTTCTAACCGTTAAACGAATTTTTTTAGGAGTCTCTTCTCTTAAAAGTTTTTTTATACTTATATTACTAAGCAATAATTTATAACCATGCTCTAGCGGAGCAATATTATCTATCTGCCCCTTTAAGCGAACGAATTGTTCATCAAATTTAATGATAGGAGCATCGATAATTTTTATCCTTGCTTGAATGGATAATAGACCAATCAAGATACAGCAAATACTAGCTATAATTAGCCTTAGCCAAAGCTGTAAACTATAAAACCTAATAGTTAGCAATGTGATAATTGAGGAAATTAATAGTAGATAGTTTATTGGCTGTAGCTTAAACCCAATCAGGATACCTACAGCAATAAATACTGGGATCCAGCAGGGTAGTTGTATCCTTTCCTTTTCTAGAAAGCCAACTAACATACTACAGCATTTCCCGCGTCACCTTGGGCGAGGACTTTAGTCCTAGACCTTAGGATCTTATGAAGTGACGCTATTTTAAGTGGTGGGCCCGGTAGGACTTGAACCTACGACCCCGCCGTTATGAGCGGCGTGTTCTAACCAACTGAACTACAGGCCCCTTTTTCTCAAAAGAAGCTAAATTTATATCGTTCTAATGATTATTTGTCTAGTATAAAATGCTATTATTATAAGAATTTATTAGATAAGAAATTGTTTTATATAAATTGGCTACGAATACAACGTAAGGTCGTCATATATGGACGCCGCGGTGAATGCAATAAAAATATTTCAACAAGCTCAGACTTTTAGGACTAATAGAAGCGGTCATATATTCGGTATCTAA
>CANDYO010000017.1 GCA_947424995.1 Rickettsiales bacterium
TAGACAGCAATGCATATTATATAGATGATTCTATGAAATATGTAGCAAAGTTTTTATCGAATTTTTGCGTTGGGTCAGTGAATTATAATGAATTATCTAATGATGGAAGAGAAAAAATAGATTCAATTTATACTTGTAAAGAAATATCTATACAAAAGGCAATTCAAGTATCAGGATGTATAGCAACTCAAAATGAAGGAGATGACTTATGATTAATATCAATAAATATACTCAATATATGTATTGTTTTCAAAACAGCATCCACTCATACCTGAGTTTATATAAGTTTCCGTAGTTTTATTAAAATAATGCTCATTACCTATTACATTGCAGAGCATTAATTCACCGTGAATATAATTTTCTAAAACTTCTTTAACATTTTCGCTTTTAGCATATTTTATATAGTCGTGCACCTCGTTCTGTGAATAACTTCCACTACATAATATTAATAAGCTAATATCGATTTTATCCTCATTACTAATATAAGGAGCGCGTATAAGATCTTCTAAAATACTAGCATCATTAATTCTTGTAGATACATCAGCGCCGTGCAGAATTAAGCTCTTTATTACATTGCTATTAGTTCCAAAATTAATTGCAGCGGATAAAGGGCTGTTATTATCAAATAAAAAATTTAGATTTGCATGATGCTCAATCAAAAACGTTGCCGTAATATATTGTCTACCTAAAATTGCATACATCAAAACAGGCGCAGATGATTTAAATTGATAATTTACGTCTACTCCATGAGAGACCAAACACGGCAAGACACCTGACATAGTAAATTTATCATAATAACCATATTCTAAAATATTAGTGGGAATATTCGCTCCAGATTCTATAAGCTTCTCTATGTTTGGAAGATAATTATTCCTAACTGCCAAAGCTAACACAGGTTTATTATAGCATTGTTGAGTTAAGTTTGCCTGATGGTCTAAGGCTATTTTTAGCATAGCATCGTGATTACTATTGACTGCTAAGCATAATAAGTTGTTATAGAAAACTTGATTAGCTAGCTCAGGATGAAGATATATATATTTATTAAGTAAGTGAGCATGCCCTCCATGCAACAGCTCTTCTAGAGCATTTCCATGATTATAAGCACCTCTTTTTACCAAAACAGCGAAAGCTTCTTCATTTCCCTGAACTATAGCAGCATTGTAGATATCAATATTAGATGTACCAGCAAAATAGTCGTAAACTGACAAAAATGCATTTCCTATAGTTACATTTTCTTTGCTTTCCAGGCTAGTTTCTTTATGCCAAACTTCAACAGCGTTTTTAATTGCTAAGTTATTACTGTTTTTAGAGTAAGAGTAATAATTATCAACATAAAATCCATATTTAGAAGTGCCAAACAACTGAAATGAAGCCATATTAATTAACTTACAAAGGCCTTCTACTTTGCTTCTTGCACTTTCTAATATAAATAATGACAATTCCATAATAAAATTACCTTCATAACTCGTTAGATGAATCGCTTTGTAAGCCTGTGGCTTTGCACAAAATCCATCTATTCCTATATTAACAATCGCATTATCAATTGTATAATTAGATCCTTATGTACAGGATTACTTTCTGCAATGAGCAGTGCCATAGCAATCAAATGGTTATTTTCTGGTATAGCTTGTTTTAATCCAGCTTTATGCAAATACATCAAAAATAATAAACAACCAATCCGCTTGTTACCATCACTAAACGGATGATCTTTTATGGTAAAATATAATAAATGAGCTGCTCTTTCAATATGAGTTTTATATAATGGCACGCTATCAAATGTTTGATTTAAACTACCTAGAATACCATCTAATTGATGATCTTTAAGATTGCCAAATAAGGAAGATGCTTCTTGCTTTTGCATAAGATCTGTTTTTAATTGATTTATTGCTATAATCACTTCATCTAGTTCAAATTCAATAAAATTATCTTGGTTCGTACTTTCTTCATATAGTCTATCTTCGTCATAGCGCAGCAGAGTATCCCAAGTTTTATGATATTGGCTGATGATATTTAAAACTTCTTGACCAATATCACTAACTAATTCTTGCTGTAATAATGTATGAGATAATAACTCTAAAGATTGTTGTAGTTCTTTGATTTTTAAGTCATTCAATACCGATCTATTAATCGTATAGCCTTTCTGTAAATGCTCTTTTAGGATTTTTGAAGACCATTGTCTAAATTGCGTTCCTCGTTTTGAATTAACTCTATAACCAATAGAAATAATGCTATCTAGATTAAAATACTCAATTTGACGACTAACTTCATGTCCACCCTCAACTTGAACTGTTGCAAAAAATGCAACAGTTGAGTCTCTATCTAATTCGCCTTCATGAAATATATTCTTCAAATGCCTAGAAATAACTGATTTATCTCTATCAAAGAGTTCGGCAATCTGGTTTAAAGAAAGCCATAAATTTTCATCAATGAGCTTAACTTCAACATTGATATTACCTTCTTCATTTTGGTATATAATAATATTCTGATTATTGTCTATCATTTTATAGCCTCCTTGCTTTTTCCATTAACATTTTACCATGTCCCTCAAGCGCATTTCTCACATCATCTTGAGCAAATCTTGCATATACTGCAGTTGTACTTTGATTAGAGTGATTCAATACTTTTCCAATCAAATGTAAGCTGTTACCAGATTGCGCTAGCCACGAACCAACAGTTCGGCGTAAATCATGTAACCTCACATCTTCAAGCCTAGCTGCTTTTCTAATCCTAAGCCATGGTTTAGATATATTGACCATATGTTTGCCTTTAATACTTCCAGGAATTATATACGGATTCTCTTCAAGTCTTGGTACTCTGCTGAGTAAATCAATAGCTGCTTCACTTAATGGAACATAGTGAACTCTTCCTGCCTTAGTATCGTTTAAACGAAGCTCTTTACGCTCAAAATCTATATCAGTCCATTTAGCTGTTAATAGTTCAGACTTGCGCACGCCAGTAAGAAGATACAGCCAAATCGCAATTCTAGCATAAAGATTTTGTTCTTGATCAACTGCTTCAATAAGCTGAGGGAGTTCATTATGCGTTAACCAACGATCACGTTTTTCTTCCTTAAAAAGTTTTATTCCTTTAGCTGGATTGCTATTAGAATGATCTAAATAATTCCACTCCTTAGCAATCTCAAACATTTTTGATAATAATCGTATAGTGCGATTTGCTTCATAAGGAGCTCTTGCTCCCATTATATTGTGAATACTTAAAATATCATTTCTAGTAATAGACTGGATTTTTCTCTTACTTAAAGTTGGTAAAATATTTTTTTCAAGCCTTCGTTGATCTTCTGACCAAGATTTTTTATGTTTCTTAGCATAGTTTTCCATATATAAATTTGCAAACTCAGTCATGCTCAAAGTTTTAGATTTCTTTTGTTTGTCAAGGCCGGGATCTTTGCCTTGAATTATTTCAACAAGCTTTACTTTAGCGATGTTTTTTGCCTCATCTAGGGTAAGAGAGCCATAACTACCAATAACCATTAGCTTTTTTTGCCCCATCACTCGATAAGAAAGTACAAAAGATTTTTTTCCACCTGAATAAAGCCTAATGCCAAATCCTGAGAGTTCACTATCCCACCTAACATCCCAATCTTTTGCTGGAGATAGGCTATCAATCACTCTTTTAGTAAGTTTTATTGTACTGCTCATATATTTCTCCTCGAACCACTGACGTCAAAAAAAGTGACCAATAAGTGACCACAAAAGATGATCTCAGATGATATTCTACGATAATAAAGAAAAATGTCAATAGCTTAAACTCAAGGAAAAACAAGGGTTTCATGGTACGTAATGTTTTTTGATGATAGCGCGAAGCACCGATTTCTAATCTGTGGGTCGGGAGTTCGAGTCTCTTAGGGCGCGCCAAAAAAACCAAGGGTTACAGCAGGTAGCCGGAATCTCTCAAAGATTTATGTTCTACAGTTTTGATGCAATAATCGTAGACCATAGCTCTATGGATGGAGAACACTTTTCTTGGATTGTTAATATATTAAATATTGCTGACAAAATAATTTAGCTATATAAGAATAGATAAATCGGCTGTATTCCATGCTTATACTTCACTCAAGTAAAAAAAACCGGTATTAATTATAGGCATGATTTGGTTAGTCTTTATCGCTAGTTATTCTAAAACCTAGGTATTTTTCCTCATTGTTAAAAAAGTAGCTTCAAGTATACTGCCTGAATATCAATTTATTAATTTTAAATTCTAGTTTTCTTATGGCTACCGTACATCAAATAAAAAATAAAATATTACTAAACAGATTGTTAAAACTACAATTTTCAGCAGAAGAAATCAAAAATTTAGATTGGAAAGAGTTTTTTTTATATTCTAATGCAGCCTTACACTATGAACATTCGCCATCCGCAGCTATAGAATATGCTCTTACACAAGATAGTAGAATATTTGCTCAAGTTATCAAAGCTATCGAAGCCGATAAGAAATATAATGCTTTAGAAGCATTTAATACTCATTATCAAAATAGCATTCATTTAGCCATCAAATCTAATAATTTAGAATATGTTAGGACAATCGTTAATTTAGCTATCAAAACAAATAACATCGATCAGATGCTTTTGCTAAGGGATGATGATGGTAATAATCCTCTACATTTAGCAGCGTTAGCTAAAGACCCTCAAATTAGTGAAGAGATGTTTATTATCGCTAGCTCATCTTCCCACGCGCACTATATGTTTTCACAAGTAAATAATGAAAGCAATAACCCTATGCAACTACTTACTCAAGAAAACAAAGTGGAGTTGATACCTGATAGATTCTTAAAAAACCCTTTTTTTGAGTGTCTAATAAATGCTAATAATGAAGGCGATACTTTAATTGCTCAATTTATTGCTTTGAAGGCGGTACATCAGGTAATGACCATTTTACAAAACTTGGATAAAAAACTTTTACAAAACTTGGATAAAAAACATTATAATTCTTGCATTAAGTCTATATTGAGCGCAACTAACCATGAAGGTAAAAAAATATATCATATTGCTATGGAATCTGGTGAACCTCTACTTATAGAAACTATAGCCAATTTAGCTAATCAGGCAGAGCTCACATTCATTAAAAATAAAGAATATAATAATGAATTACATCAAGCATTATTAGAGAAGCAATATGATAGATTTACTCTTGCTCAGTTTAATCATGATTTGTATAAGTCTGAGAATCTAGAGGGGCTTAATCTATTACAGCTAGCATGTAAACTCGGTGATTTTATAGCTATAAAAGCTATAATTAGATCAATCCCAGCAAATCAACGAGTTGCATATGTCAATGTCAAAAATATCGAACATGGCAACACTGCACTTCACATAGGAGCTCTAGAATTTAATAAGCTTAAGAAGAATGCATTGGAGAACAAGGATAAAATTGAAGCTTATAAAAACATAGCAAAAACGTTATTATCTCATGTTGCCAAAGTTTCTATAACAAATTATCAAGGACAAACAGCTTTAGTGCTTTGCAAAGAACTTCAAGGGGTGATGGATGAACTAGAAACAAACTTAAGAACAGATCTAACGACTGATCCAAACCGAATGATTAATAATAATAATTTCATAAATCATCTATTAGCACAACAATTTTCAGCCCATCAAATTAAAATTTCATCAACATGGATGGATATTAATCAACCATTCTTCCCTTTACGTCATGATATTTATGATCTAGCTCAATTTAATTCTAAATATAACATTCCTGGTTTAGCTGGACCAGCAGCAAGTGAGGCGCTTATGTTATGGAAATGTCATTTTCGGGGAAAATCACAATCTGGTGATGAGTGGGGTGAAATGGCACTTGATGGCGTCGATCACTCTACTTCCCTTAAGCAACAGCTTCAAGAACAAGAAACTCAAGAAGAGCTACAAGCGCAATATGAAAAAGAACGAAATGAGCGTAATGAACTTTTTAAGAAGGTCATGGGTAATGAAGAGGAATCTAGTGTTATCGCTGAAAAGGAAATTATTAATAATCCTGAATCAATGAATAATTATGCACTGGAGTATGGAGGTGAGGAAACAGAGAAACTTACAATTAAGTTGATTGATTATACAGCAAGAATGTTACCTTTATTAAAGTATACTTTTGTTGGAAAAGCTAATTTTGAAATTCCAAGAACAAATATTCCACCAATTATTGCAGAAGAAGCAACCGAAGCTTTTAAAACACTAGCTAAAGCAATTGATGAAGGCGATGTCACTGTTATATCAAATTTCCCTACAAGCTTTATTAAATTGGTTGAAAGCAGATATCCTACAAAATTTTTATATCCTGTTCTTAAAGCTAAAAAAGTAGAAGTCCTTGAAGCTGTTATTAGTAAGTTTCCTTTCTTAATTAACTATCAGTCGCCTTCAAAAGAGACTCTATTACATCTAGCGGCTAATTTTGATTTTGCAGATGCTATTCCAGTATTGTTAAAAGCTGAACCAATGCTAATAAATATGCAATCTAGCGCTAAAGATACGGTCTTGCAATCTGGAGTTAGAAAAGGTAATCAAAATACTGTTAATATACTGCTGGTAGCAGGAGCTTCTACTGAAATAAAAGACGCTAATAAAATGAACGCTTTTCAGTTAGCCATTTCCCTCGGTAAACTTGATGTCGCTGAAATATTGATCAATGCTGGGTTAAATGCAAAACATACAGATAATTTGCGTTTTGTTATTGAGCAAAATGATATACCTGCCCTTCAATTGCTTCTTAAGGCAAAAATTAATACTAAAGGAAATAATTATGATCACAGTAGTAAGAAGATAAGTGCTTTTCAGTTAGCCATTATTCTAGAGAAGTTTGATATTGCTAAAATTTTATTAAAAAATAATCAAAATTTAGTAACAAAAGATGATTGGGAATTTGTTATTGAGCGCAATGCTATAAAGGGCGCTGAATTACTTCTGGAAGAAGGTATTAATAAAGATATCGATAATTTTAATCTAGCTATTGATTCTGATAGCGTTGATATCGCTAGTACTATATTAGATAAGCATAAGCACCTGGTTCCTAGTAAGTTACCTTATTTACATTATGCTATTCAAAAAAATGCTGTAAAAGTTGTTAGGTTATTTCTAGAAAGAAACATTGTTGATGTTAAGGAAGAAAACGCTGAGGGTCTAAATGCTTTTCATATAGCTATTAAACACGCTTTCCAATTTTATTTTAGATATAATTATCCGCTATCTACTATTGAATTTTTATTGAGATACGATCAAACTCTAATAAATATTCCAACTAAATGCGGAATTACCCCTTTTGTTCTTGCGCTTGATAATAAGTATCCTAAGGATTATCATGCACAGTCCATTGCTAATTTCCTTATTGCCAATGGAGCTAACACTAAAATAACAACAGAGCATGGTCACCAAACCGTTATGCTGGCATTTTCTACTGATAATAAGAAAGTTATCAAAGCTGTATTAAAAGACAATCCAGAGTATATAAATATTCTACGTTTAGGATATATCATTAAGTCTTATGGGTATAAAACAACTGCCGCTCAGGAAATTTGGACTGCTATTAAAAAAAATGTGGTAGCTACACTAACTCCAGGTAAAACACTAGGAGCTCCGATATTTGGTGAAGAGGCTGCAAACAATCATCCTGCAATACAAGCTATAAAAGTCGCTGCTGAACAAAAAGCAGCTCCCAATACAAAAAGTTTTTTTGGTGGTGCAGAGGTTCAGGTATCATCTTATACTGGCGCTAAATTATTGGTTACTCCACCGATAAAAATGATGATTGATCACATTAGTGGAGAAAATAGTAATAAGACTACAGTAAGCTATTTCTTGGATATTGCTAATATAGCAGATTGCACTTTTAGATTGGGTGCTCTAAAATTATTACCACCTAATATGCAGCAAACACATAAAATTTTTATTATCAATGCTGCAGGAAATTTAGTAATACATGCTATTCATGAAATACAAAGTAATATATTTTCTCTTAAATATTTAGTAGATGCTGCTTATGCATTATTCATTACTACATCAACAAACATCCTTGTTTCTGAGCTTACAGGAAGTATTTTTGGAGTCAAACTCACACCTACTATGTCTAATTCTATGTTAAAAAATGTTGCAGATGGAGTATTATTAGCCGTTTATGGTGATGTATTTTTGCTGTTGTATACGATAGGAAATAAGATAGGAAATAAATTATTTGAGAGTGATCAGAAGGAAGATACCCATAATGTAATGCCAGAAGTGGATAAGGCAATGTTAGAGATGAAGATGAAAATGTCAAAGATGAATCCATCTGATAATAAGGCAATGTTAAAGACGGGTATGGAAACGTCAAAGACGCATTCACATACCCATACTGTAATAGTTAGCGGAGAAGTTAATCAGGATGATGATGATTATAATGATTATAATGTTTAGATTTTCTCAAAGCTATTGAAGAGCCATGTTAACAAGAGGCTTAACTATGGATTATTCAACCTTTCAGCGATAAGTTGAAAGGTTTGCTAGTGTTGATGATTAATCAAGAAAATGATTAAACTACATGTCAAACCTCACGGGATCTCCGATCTTTTAGTTCGTCAGGATGACGACTTCTTTAAGAGCAGAGCCAACAAAGCAACGCTTGATACCGTAATCAAAACTATTCCTAGACTCAACAAATGACTAAAATCCCCACATTTTAAATGAAATTTTGACTATCATGTACAGATGCTACAGAACCTCATAAAGCGGATTAACAATAATACATTGATTTTTTTTGAATTCTATTTAGAGTTATCAATGTTATAATAAGAAAGAAACTAGTTTTAAATCGCCTTGACAGCTTAAAGTATTTTAACTACTATGCATAAGAAGTGTTAAATAATTAATATATAGCATGTAAGGTATGAATAAACAAGCGATAGAATATCAGCAAAGTGTCTCTTCTCGGATGGTAGATTTTTGTAAACCTCTAAATGATTATTTAGGGATATCATTGTTTACCTATTTTAAAGCATATAAAGATGGATCATATCTATTGCTATCTAACGATCATAAATTAGTTGAAGATTATATATCTACTGTTAATAGCGAAATTATCTATTTTCAAAAACATTTACATAACAAGAGTAAATATCAGAGCGTTCTATGGCCAGAATTTCCTGAAAATGATGGAATGAAAGCATATTTTAAGAACGGTTATTGGCATGGTCTTAATATTATAACCCAAAATGATAATGATGTAGTTGAAGGTTGTGGTTTTGTTTCGCATAAAGATAATCCTAGAATCAATGATTTTTATATCAGAAACATTGACCTTTTAGAGAAATTCGCTAATCATTTCAAAAGGCATTTTCATGATATCATCACTACAGAAAGTAATCAAAATTTAGCTAAATTTAGTAACGGCTGCAGTTTACATATCCCTCAAAAAACAATCGAAAATGACTTCAAGAAAATTCATGACTTTCTTCAGAAGACCGGGCTTAACAATTCATTATCTTTAAGCAAAAGAGAGTTGCAGTGCCTGTCCTTCATTGATAAAGGTTATTCAGCTAAGTTTATTGCAAGAGAATTACTGATTTCACCAAAAACTATCGAGAATCATATTAATAATATCAAACAAAAAACCGGTATTAATTATAGGCATGATTTGGTTAGTCTTTATCGCGAATTATTCTAAAATCAAATAATTTTCTACCAGTTTTTAACTTTTTCCTTCATAAAATAGTCATTTTTGACATTGCTAAATTCATATGCTATAAACGTATAAACTATAGCCAAGAGAGTTCTGCTCATATGACAAAATTCCATTTAAGTAATCTCATAATTAATTTTACCTTTAATGCTAATCTAGCAAAATTTATAGATAGTGTTAAATCAATGGTAAATTTTAGATAATGATCTCCGCGCGTTTTAAAGTTTTGCTTCAACCAATTCTGAGCATGAAGTGGAAATATCTCCCGCTGCTTACTATTTATTTTGCTGATAGATTTGCAGCTTTTAGTCAAATAGCTGAAACTTTTTGGATCAAAGACTCTTTAAACTTAACATCTAGTGAACTTATATCTATTGCTATTTGGGCTAACTTACCTTGGTCAATGAAAATCATTTTCGGTCAGTTGTTAGATTCAGTTAAAATAGCTGGTAGCCAGAGAAGATCTTATATCTTCATTGCTGCATTTTTGATGCTAATTGGCAATATTATCAATGTTGCCGTTGCTCATCAATATGAAGCAATTATGAAACTTGCGAGTATTTATAAACTGCTGATTTTTTCAGGATTTTTAGTTACGCTAGGGGTTATTCTACAAGACTTAGTCGCTGATACTTTATGTAATGAAGTTGTTGATAAGCGTCAATCAAAAGAAGCTATTAAAAAAGAAATTGGTAATATTCAAATCATTGTTCAAGTTGTGCAAATATTAGCTGCGATGATTGCCGTAAGTATTAGTGGTATTATCGCTTCTAAATTTGGTTATGTAGCTATTAGCTATTTCATTCCAATTGTAACATTGATTAGTGTTATCGGTAGTTTGTTGGTAAAAAAAGAGCCGATTATTGCTCTAGAAAAAATTGATCCTAAAATTTTATTTTATGGGATAATTTATTTAAGCGTAATCATATTTTTTGCCTTATTAGATTTTTCATATTCACAAGAAGTGATTTTTATAGCTGGCATGATAATTGTATCAACGGCGCTCTATAAAATTTGTAGTCATTTAAGCCGACGGCAAAAAAAAGAAATATTTTGCATATTATTGGTGATATTTACTTACAGAGCGGTACCAACATACGGACCTGGGATAGGTTGGTGGCAAATAGATGTACTAAAATTTACTCCAGAATATTATAGTATTCTTTATCAAATAGCGACGTTTCTATCTTTCATTGGGTTGTGGTTTTTTGCTAAACGAATTATTAATCGAGATGTTGGTATGGTACTGCTTATTTTAAATAGCATCCATGTAACTTTGCAATTACCAATGATCGCTATGGCTTATGGTTTTCATGAATGGACGATGGAGCATTTTGGCTTTGGTGCGAGAAGTATAACTTTGATAGATAACATGGCTGAAGGGCCATTTACAAAATTAGGATTTTTAATGCTTTGTACAGTGGCAACTTATTATGCGCCTAAGAAAAACATTGCTACTTGGTTCGCTTTGGTAATGAGTTTGATGAGCCTAGCTTATGTTTCTGGTGGAAGGATTTTAACCAAAATTATCTCCAACCTATATGTAATTGAAAGAGGATATTATGAAAATGTAGGAACTTCAATGATAGTTACTACCCTAATCACTTTTTTAATGCCAACGATTGTGATTTTATTATTCATGAATCCCTTTGTTAAAAAATCCTCTCCAAATGCTTCAAGCTAAAAAAGCAAGCATTCACTTCTTCTTAAAAATATGATTTAATCTAATTCCTATCCTATTATCCAAATAAGCGAGCTTAAGATGCAAAAGATTTTAGCTATTTTAGAAGAAGTAATCGAAATCTTATCGCAAAAATTCCAAACCGATATTCAGATAAAATCCACTGAAACTTTAAGCGAAGAATCACGACGCAATCTAGTATTAAGAATCAATCTAGAAAAATCTAATAGCGCTATCCCGCAGACAATTATTTTTAAACAATCGCTAATAGATAGATCATCTAATGATGAGGATGTATTAGGACGATTCGCTAGAGATTGGGCTGGGCTAGAATTTATTAGTAGCTTTGATAGCGAAGGTTCAATTGCGCCAAAATTTTATGGCGGCAGCTTAAGAGGTCGCTTTATCTTAATTGAAGATTTGGGGTCAAACCATTTAAGCCTAGTAGATCCGTTAATGGGAGATAACCCTAAGGTCGCTAAAGAAGCTTTAAATCGTTATATGAAAATTATGGCTAAGTTTCATGGGTTAGGACATCAGAACTCCAAAAATTACAATCCGATACTACAAAAGATTTATCCAAGTGCTGATATTTGGCAAGATGGCTTTAAGGAAATGCCAGTAAAAATAAAATCCTTACTCAAGAAATTAAATATAGAATTGAGCTCTGATTTAGAAACAGAGATGAATTACATCTTCAAGCTCAATAAAGATTCTGGACCATTTACTGCATTAATGCATGGAGATATTTGTCCTGACAATTTAGTTGACGAACCAAATAACGATAAAATGAAGATCATTGATTTCGAATGGGGTTATGTGGGTAATGCTTTACTAGATGCGGTATATTTAAGAATGTATATGCCAACTTGTTGGTGTGCGATGGCATTTCCAGACGATGTTATTGAAGCAATGGAGGCAGTTTATCGTCAAGAATTGATTAAATTTATTCCATCTGCTTTGGATGATAAAATATATTACGAATATTACGTCGGCGCTTGTGCTTATACCATATTTTGGCGATTATTGGATATAGACGCTGTATTAATAAAAGAAAGAGATGGAGATGCTTTAACAGAATTCGTACCACCGAAATGGAAAGCTGAATATAATATATCAAGACCAAGATCATTACTTCGTCTTGAGAAATTTATTCTTATTGTCAAAAAGCATAATTTATTACCACATGTAAGGCTGATGGCTGAAGCGGTTTTAAAGGAACTAAAAATTCGCTGGATAGATACAAAACCATTTGATTTTTATCCAGTATTTAGAGAATTATGAATTTCAGTCCAATATAAATACCAATAACCATCTAAAAATAATATAACTTTTAATATATATTTAACTATTAAATTTTATTATCTTTGAAGTAAGTGATTAAGGAAAAATATTATGACAGATGCAGAAGATAAAAATATAGAAACTATTTATGTTTATTTAGCTAAAAAATACGGCGGAGAAAGTCAGGTAATTCAGGGAGGAGAAAACGCTGGTAAACCAGCTCTAGATCAAAATTACATAGATTATATTCCGAGCAATAAAGAAGAGTTTGATATTCTTTTTAATAATTATCGAAAAGAATTTCTAGAATATGCAGACGATATTAAAAAAGAAAGAATCAGCCTGCATAACACTAATCAAAACACGACAGGTACAGATAATGGCATTCATGAAGCACTCACTAATGTAAGTAAAATAATAAGCAATACTATAATGGAGCACAACAAGTCCTGTCCACAAGAAGATATTATAGCAACACGAATTACCAAAAGAATAAAAGCTTCAAACCATGATTCTACAATTGCTCAAAAATCAATTTTAAAGCATACCTCTAAACCAGATGAGACTACTCGTAAACTAACTAGAACTAAAAGATCTCAAAATTTAATGCAGGAAGTAGACCTTAATGAAGAGCCACCACAAGCTCCCAATAAAGTACATTTTTCTCGTACCGTACAGGTTAGAAATATCTAGTCTTTTAGGATCATTTTCCGCGTCATAAACAACGGATTAAGTATAGATTCAGTGATCAGTTACCGTTTTCACACTGTAAATACTTGCTTTCAATCCATTATTTATAAAAAATAATATGGATCGATATCGGTTTTAAGATGAATATGGCTTGGAACTTTAAGATTTTCAAGCCAAGCGTTGAAGAATTTCTGAATATTGATATTGCGTTTAGTTTTAATCAAAATTCGATAGCGAAATTTTCCACGTAACTTATAAAGCAAAGCAGGAGCTGGACCTAAAACACTTATCTGTTTACTGCTGGGTGCAAGTCTTACTAATTCCTTAGCAAAATCTATCAATTTCTGTTCTTGCTTACTGGAGATAATTATTGCAGCCAAACGACCAAATGGCGGCATTTGCATTACTCTTCTGCTGTTCATCTCTTCTTCAATAAATTTATTGCGATTATAACTAGCTAAAGCAAGAATTAGTGGATGCTCAGGATTATAGGTCTGAATAAAAATATGGCTATTATCAATTTCTCTACCAGCTCTGCCACCAACTTGCTGTAATAGTTGATAAGTTTTTTCAGCCGCACGCAAGTCTCCTCCCATCATTCCTGAATCAGCATCAACGATTCCTACTAAAGTTAATGCAGGAAAGTGATGCCCCTTGGCAATAATTTGAGTGCCTAAGATAATATCATATTTTTTATGAGTAATATCATTGAGAATAACTTCAGCTTGCTTCTGGTTATTAAAGCTATCTTGAGTTAAGGTAATAACTTTTGCTTCTGGAATTAGCTCTTGCAATTCTTCAGCCAACCTCTCAACCCCAGGACCGCATGGAATGAAGCTTTCTTCTTTAGCGCAAACAGGACATATCTTAGGCAGAGCAGCCACATATCCACATTGATGACATTTCAATTTCTTTTGCGCTTTATGATAAACCATTCCTGTTGAACAGGCCTTACAACACACTCGATGACCGCAATCGCTACAAATCATTGCCGGAGCATAGCCTTTGCGATTTAAAAACAATAAAGATTGTTGATTATTGGCAAGATTTTTCTTAAGCCGATCAATTAATATCGGCGCTAAAAAGTAATTTTTGCGACGCTCTTTTTTCATATCTAAAATATGTATTTTCGGCATCGCATTATCATTATATCGTCCGGCAAGAGTAACTAAGTTTAACTTACCTAAAGCAATATTATGAACACTTTCAAGCGAAGGAGAAGCCGAAGCTAAAATTATTGGAATCTCAGCAAGATTGGCACGCATAATCGCCATATCTCGGGCCTGATAAGTCACTCCATCTTCTTGCTTATAACTTTGCTCATGTTCTTCATCAACAATAATCATTGATAAATTTTTAAAGGGAAGAAATAAGGCACTCCTAGCCCCAATAATAATACGTGCACTACCGCTGATTATTCCCATGAATGTATCACGCTTTTGCTTGTCGCTAATCCCAGAATGCCATATATGAGGCATATAACCAAAGCGCTTAGTGATTCGATCAGTTATTTGGCTAGTTAAGGCAATTTCAGGAAGCATAATTAATACTTGGCTAGAATTATTCTCAATAACTTGATTAATTGCAGCTAGATAAATCTCGGTTTTACCAGAACCAGTGACCCCATCAAGGATGATATTATGATTTTTAGCTAATAATAATTGCTTAATCTGCTCAATTACTTCTATTTGTTCGGGGTTAAAACTTAGTTCAATATATTTTGGTTCTGGTTGGTTTACCGGAGCTTTATAAGGCTTCCCTTTAATTATCCAAGTAGATATTTGAGTAGGCAATAATAACTTAAAAATATTCCCTAAATTAAACAAATAATAATTGGCAATCCATTCTATGAATTGTAAATCTATAGCAGCGATAGAAAATTGAGTCTTTTGTTCAATGGGCTTTAGCTTATCTAAAGGAACTTCTGTGGTCTCTTTTAATTGCCAAACTACTCCCAGTAACTTTTTGCTACGAAATGGGACTATTACTAAATCACCAATTTTTACTTCAAGCTCCGAAGCATTAAGATAATCTAGTGGATCTAAATTAGGCACTAATATTTGAACTATTGGTTTATAATTTTTCATAGCGTGTTTTTAAGTAATAGACGCTGCAAGCTAATGCTGACTAAATAGGCTACCGCTAAAGTAACCACCGTATCACTTAAATAATGCGCACCTTTTGCTATTTGGTAGAATCCCATAATCCATCCCAATAATAAACTAAAACCTAGAGCATAATATTTTGATCGCTTAGTTGGCATAACAAAATAAAGAGAAATTAAAGCAAAGCCACCAGAAGCATGGCCAGCTGGAAAGCACTTACCCTGGTTATTAAAAAATATATCTTCATTAAAAATTTCTAGAGGAGAAATATATGCTTTTCCCCCACCAAATTCATCAATAGCATTAGGACAATAAATTGGACTATAATGTTTTAATAACGCCACCACTACAGGAACCAATATCAGTGCTAATATTAAAAATAATAATTTTTTCTGCAAATCAGGTTGTTGCTTATAAAAACTTAAAATAGCTAACCAAAAAATTAAAGTAACTCCATAAGTTACGATCAGATATTTAGGTAATTTATAGAAAATAAACTTCAAAAACTGATCATCTCGATTAACTAGCCAATTCTTAGCTTCGCTAATGAAAAATAATGATTGAAATTTAAGATCGATGTTGTTGTAATGAATGATAGCTAAAACTATTGCTAAGATTATAATACAAGTAATAATACGATTAAGATAAGTCATATATAATGTCACAAGAAATTCTAATTTTTGATCGCAAATTGTTATTACAAAGACGATCCAATAAGGTTAATAGTTTACGCAAAGCTGACTTTCTAATCAAGCGTTCGCTCGATGATATTTTAGAAAGATTAAGCGAAATTACCAGAGAATTCCCACTAATTCTTAATTTAACTAGCAAAAATAATTATGGCTCTGATCGACTGCTTAAGCGCGCCGGCACAATGCAAGTAATTACAGCGGATTTTGATATGCAAGAACATTTAAATTTTTCCAACCATTCTTTCGATCTTATCGTTAGTATTTTAAATTTACACTCAATTAATGATCTGCCAGGCTGTTTAATTCAACTTAAAAATATCCTTAAACCTAATGGATTATTGATTGCTTCAATATTTGGCGAGAAAAACTTGCCAGAATTACGCCAGACTTTATTAAAAACGGAATTTGAATGCTGCGCTGGGATAAGCCCAAGAATGCTGCCTTCAATAGAATTGAAGCAATTAGGCGCATTATTACAAAGAGCTGGTTTCAGTATGCCGGTTGTTGATAGTGACCGTATCGAAGTTCACTATAAACAGCCCTTAGATCTTCTCCGTGATTTACGAAATATGGGAGAGACCAACATTATGCTCAAACGAAACAAAACTTACCTTGGCAAAAAATTCTGGAATAAATTTGCTGAAAATTATCTGACAGATTTTAGCACTATTGATAATGAAGCAATAGCTAGCTTTGAAATTCTTAATTTAACCGCGATTACTGATTAAAACTATTTACCTATCGATGAACTAGCTTTATCAGCTGCAAAAATAGCAGGACCATCAATAATAATATCGCGTGGATTTTGGATTTTATTAATAATTTGATCAATCATACCTTTAAAAGCACCATAAGCTTTAACATTAGCAAGCTTTTCTACAATATTATTTTCACTACTATGAGCACAAGAAAGCCTTTTAGCAAATAAATCAACATCAAAATATGAATCACTCATGTATCTCTGCTCACTGCTCATAAAAGCCTGTATATTTTTGTTCTCAATAACATGGTCTGCATATTTTGCTATTTTCAATTGCCCGAGTATTCGTCTTTCTGTCGAATATTGCGTCCCAAGTTGCATATACATTAATGGATAATTTTCTCTAGTATATTCTTCAACTTGTTTATCTAACGGAGCATTATTGGCAAGTAATTTTCTAACTTCACCAACATCATTATTGTTGATAGCTGCCATGAGTGGACTATCATCTAGCACATCAGATCTTTTTCTTTTACCAAGAATAGGCTCAAATGGGTAATCAGAACCATGTAATTCTCTACGTGTAGTGTAAAATTCATCTAGAAGCTCTTTCTTTAAAACAGGTATTTGAGCTGCTCTGCTGATGTAATTCTTTATATCTTCCGTTCCTAATGAATTATATGAATATTTAGATTCAGACTCATCCTTAGCAACTGATTTAGGTTCAGTTCTAGAATCTAGTTCAGAATAATCTTGATCACTAATTTCTGATATAATATCTGATCTATCTTCAGAAGAGCTAGATGAATAACTATTTTCAGAATCACTATCAGAACTATATTCAGATCCACTTTCTGAGCTTATTTCCTCTTCTTCAGAGTTATCGTTATAACTATCTCTAAACTCCTCTTCAGAGCTAACTTTAATAACTTTTCTAGGTTCAGCTTTAGCAACAACCGGAGCAAATCTATCTTCTTCTATTGCTGTAAAAATTGGTCTTAATAAAGCATTTTCATATTTTAAAGGAAAATTATGGTCAGCTCTTATAAATTCTCTGACTATTTTTAGCATTTTTGCAGGAACTTTTTCATCAATATTGATATCACCAAGAAGAGCTTCATACTGACTTGCTGAATCTCTATCGAACGTAGCCATACTTTGAAGCGCTTGCCCAAACTCTAAAGCTATTTGTTCTTTTATTTTAGTTAAATTTGGAACAGATTTCATAGCTTCTCTATATAAATGTTACGATTAAACAATTATAGACAAGACATATTAACATATTATTAACGTAACATTCCTTACTATGGATTACAAATTCTAATTTAAAGGAGACGACATGCTTGAAATATTATTAAGATTTTGGAGATACTGTTTTTCACCTCAAGCAACCGAACATCAATATGATGATGAATCAGACAGTTCAGAAGAAGATAGCGTTATTCCTAATCAAGATCCTATAATAACACATTATAATTATGAATCGATTAAAGGCAATCCTGGATATATAAGCTTTGATTCTCTTGGAGGGAAGTCTGGATTTAATACGGAACATTAAGAAGAAAAGTTGCGCTCCTTAAAGAAGCGCAACTAGAATAATTTAAGCGGCTAGTAACTTAATCAGCTTAGCTACTCGATCAGTAGGCTTAGCACCAACAGAAAGCCAATATTGAATACGCTCTTGCTTCAATTTAACTCTTTCTGGATTTTCTTTAGTAAGCATAGGATCATAAGTTCCTACAATTTCAATAAATTTTCCATCACGTGGAGCAGTTGAGTTTGCTATTACGATACGGTAAAAAGGCTTTTTCTTAGCGCCTAGTCTAGTTAATCTAATTTTTACAGACATAATTCTCTCTATATATTATTTCATTTTCTTTTCGACAAAAAGCACGTGCTTTCTAGCGATTGGATCAAATTTCATAAACTCTAATTTCTTGGTGAGCTTCTTTGGATTTTTATCTCTAACGTAGAAATATCCAGTACCTGCAGTACTTTCTAATTTCAATAAAACTGTTTTTTTAGCCATGTTTTTCCTAAATCTTCTAAATATAAAAAATAATTCTTGGTTAAAGCTACATGTTTGTACCAAAATGTCAATATTTATTTTATACTGGAATCAAACATGAGGCATAAATAAATGATAAAAATATCTACTTGGAATGTTAATTCAGTCAATGCAAG
>CANDYO010000018.1 GCA_947424995.1 Rickettsiales bacterium
CCATAATGAACCAAAGATAGCGAGAAGAAAATACATACTTAAAGCTTTCGATTACTGATAGACGTATTTTTTCTTTATCACTATTGTGCTTTCGATTACAAAGAGCTGGATTAGGCCAAACATTTTTATACATCCACCAATAGATTACCATTAATCCTAAGCCTGCAAATAATATACTTACCATCATCCACTTTATGGTTAAAGCCCAAGCCATATTGTCATGTGGGTGATAAATAAAGTAAGTTGATATTTCCCTTTGAACAAGTCCGGCTGTAACCAATCCTAATTGACCAATAAGACCGAATAAAGCATAAGTACGCTTAGCTTCTTTAACACTGTATAAATCGTTGGCGAACTGCCAAAATAAGAGAGTGAGTAATACTGTCCCACATAGCTCAGACATCACATAAAACAAGCTAACGGTCCAATTCTGCATCATTATAATTTGATATTTCAATTTAGGGAATTCTACTATCCAATCAGATAAATCTGGCTGTAACAATTCGCTATTAGGACTGAGAATGAAAGCATATAGAATGAAAAAGCTTATAAAAAAGCTAGTGATTGTATAATATAATTTATCTCTAGTTAATAGATTAGCTAATTTAGAAAAACAGATAAAGAAAATAATCGTGCTAGGAAAAACACCATAAAATTTAATAAAACTGATAAGTTCAGCGCCTAGAGCTGGCACTAAGATAGAATCTTTTACCCCTCTAAGAAGGCTATAGATATATGCTGATAATGTCATCATTATTGAAGTAGGTAAATATTTGCATAATATATAATTTTTATTTTCAGCAAATAGATTAGCTAGCTTCACAAAATACTTCTGTAAATCTTTGACTTTAAAAAATTTCATAATTTTGTATTACATAGCCTGTATTAATACTAATACCATTTCCAGAACTAAAATAGACTTATTCGATTTGAATCTTGAAGGCGCACAGCTTACATTTTAGTAAGTGAGCACCTGAATCGATGATAAATTGGATAAGTATATTTAATTGTGGGAATCGGTATAACCAGTATTTGAAACCCGATTTACTCTACTAGAAAAGATTCTTCGGTACAACTTTATAATTAATCAACAACCAAAAAACATGCTTAATTTTATTTTACCTAAATTTTTAAAAAACATTACGACATTTGCCATTGACGACAAACATTAACAATGCTTTAATATTAACGTTAACGATAGAGTTAACAGCTATAAATTGAGGTAATCGTCATGCGTATTTTTATATTAGCTATTATATTGTTTTCTTTAAATGCAAATGCTGAAATTGAAACAATAATAATAAAAGATAGATCTATTTCAGTTAGCGAAATAGTTATTCCTAAAGGCAGTAAGATAGAATTCAAAATTCAAAATTTGGATAAAGATTTCGAAGAAGTTAAAAGCAAAGAATTAGGCCTTTAAATAGTGAAGTCATAGTATCAATGCCGGCTTTAAAACCAGGGACTTATCCATTCAAAGTAGACTTCGTTCATTCTTCATCAAAGAAAAGAAATGACAAGGTCATTAACGGCAACATAATAGTAAAATAATATAAAGCTTAAAACGGGGGGTAAACTATAGTGATATTTTTACCCCTAATCTTCATTCTAATAGCAAAAATTCCTTTTATTCATTCTTAATTCAAGAATTGCTCTTTTAATATAGCCATGTTACATTGATTACATTAGTTTAACCCTAAAACTATTGCGCGAGCTACGACTGATTGGAAGCACGCAAGGACGTCACCCTTGGATGAGCGGTAGCGATGTCCGAGGGTCCAGATTAAATCTCTTAATTCATAAGGTTCCCAAGAATGTTAAGAGATTTCAACTGGACCTTCGCTTGTCAAGCTAAAGCTGTTGGCAAAGATGATGACCTAGCTCGTTTTTAGTACGATTTTTACTCATGCAATAGTCTTAAGTCTTATCAAGGATTAAATAAATGACTCAAGAACATGTATTTTTTGTTGGAAAATTAATTCGTGATAAAGTTTGCGAAATTGACCGAGCACTCGGCATAACTCCATGCGAACGGGTTATGGAAATAGACGAGTATGCAGAAAGACTTAAGGAAAAACTTATCGAAGAAGCTAATGAAGTAATAGAAGCCTCTTCTGAGGAAGAGCTTATAGTAGAACTAGCCGACCTTATGGAAGTAATGTATGCAATAGCTGCTACAAAAAACTTTACTCCTCAAGACATAGAAAATGCAAGAATTGCTAAAAAACTTGAAAGAGGAGGTTTTGAAGGACGTGTCTTTAATTCACATACTTTTGTTAAAGCTGATCATCCTGAGATAGCTTATTTTCGTGCTAGTCCTCATAAATATCCCGAAATAAAGAAACCTTAAAAAAGATAAAGTTTATGACCAAACAGAATCAACATCTAATATTAATTGACGGATATGGCTTTGTTTTTAGAGCTTTTCATGCTTTTCCTCCTCTAAAGAGAGATGATGGAGTTAATGTAGGGGCAATTTTTGGTTTTACCTCTATGCTAACTAAAATAATCTTAGAATTTTCCTGTTCGCATTTGGCAATCGCTTTAGATTCGGGTGGAAAAACTTTTCGTCATGAAATATTTCCTGAATATAAATCTCATCGACCACCGGCTCCTGAAGAGTTAATTCCCCAATTCCCTCTAGTTAGAGAAGCGGTATCTGCTCTTAATATAGATATATTAGAAAAACAAGGATTTGAAGCTGATGATTTAATTGCAACTTATGCTAAAATGGCTAGTAATCAAGGAATTAAAGTTACTATAATTTCATCAGATAAAGATTTAATGCAATTAATTGATGATAATATCAGCATGTATGATCCGCTAAAATCCAGATATATTGGCGCGCCCCAAGTAGAAGAAAAATTCGGAGTAAGGCCTGATCAAGTTATTGATGTTTTAGCGTTGATTGGCGATAGTGCAGACTATGTACCAGGCGTTCCAGGAATTGGTCCTAAAACAGCTGCAGAATTAATTCAGAAATATCAAAGCTTGGATGGCATTTATCAAAACATTGATGAGATTCCGGCTAGCAAGCGTAAGCAATCACTAGTAGATAATAAAAATTTAGCTTATTTATCTCATAAATTAGTTATTTTAGATGATCAAGTGCCTATGGACCCAGCTCTTAACGATCTAAAGATAAAAATTTCTCATGTCGAACAATTTAAAGAATTTCTCAAAAAACAAAATTTTAACTCCCTTCATAATCGAGCCGAAAAGATATGTCAGGCTTTTAATAATAAAAATGAACAGCATCATGACTCTATTAGCAGCGTAAAAATTAAAGAATTGGATAGCTTAAGCGACTTAAATTCCTGGCTAGCTAGTAAAGTGACTGCCACTGGTCAACTAAGTATAATTTTAGAAGCCGGTTTTTTATGTTTGGCTGGTGATGAACGAGAAATAGTTATTTGCACTGTTAAAGAATCAAATAGCTTAGGTTTATTTCAAACCAATAATGGCTTTTCAATAAAAGATCTTGCTAAATCACTTGGCTCCTACATCAATGATGGCTCAGTTACCAAAATAACCCATGATACTAAACGCTTGTACCATATTTTCTCTGAACATATTGAAATAGCATTATCTGCGTGGCAAACTACTGATGATGTTCAGTTGATGTCTTATGTTTTAAATAATGGCACTCACCCACATGATCTCAAAACTCTAATTCAAACTTATTTCAGCTTAGGAGCAGATTTAGAATTAAAGCAATGGCTTGGCTATTCTTCATTATTTATGCTGCAATTATGGTCGCAGTTCAAGCAGCGTTTACCTCAAGAAAAATTATTGATCCTTTATGAAAGAATTGAGAAACCACTTTCTCTCATTTTGTATAAAATGGAAAATGTAGGAATAAAAATTGATCAATTAAAACTGAAAGAAATATCAGCAGATTTTAGCAAACGCTGCTTAGAATATGAGCAAGAAATTTATCAGTTAGCCGGCTGTCAGTTTAATATAGCCTCTCCTAAACAAATGGGAGAAATATTGTTTGATAAATTAGGCCTTAAAAGTGGCGAAAAAACTAGTAAAAATAAAAACTTAAGTACTAATGCAGATGTACTAGAAGAATTAGCAATTGAAGGCCATAAAATAGCTGAGCTTATTCTAACTTGGCGTCATTTAACTAAGCTTAATAATACTTATGCAAGCAGCTTAGCCAATAATGCAGATAGTAAAAGCCGCGTCCATACTACCTTGCAAATGACAGTTACCTCAACAGGAAGACTTAGCTCAATTAATCCTAACTTACAAAATATTCCTATCCGCAGTGAAGATGGCAATAAAATTAGATCAGCATTTATTGCTGAAGATGGATATCTACTAATCTCTGCTGATTATTCTCAAGTGGAGCTGCGCTTGCTCGCTCATATGGCAGCTATACCAACTCTTTTGCAAGCTTTTTTAAACAATCAAGATATTCATGCGGCTACTGCCAGCGAAGTATTTAATGTGCCTCTAGTAGAAGTTACTCCTGAATTACGCCGTCAAGCTAAGGCAATTAATTTTGGTATTATTTATGGACAGGGAGCCTTTGGACTCGCTAATCAATTACGTATTTCTAAAACTGATGCCGCTAAATATATTGAAACCTACTTTGAGCGCTATCCAGGTATTAAGCAATATATGGAAAAGACTAAGGAATTTGCTAGGACCCATGGTTTCGTTGAAACTTTACTTGGAAGAAGATGCTATACTAAAACAATTAATGATGCTAATGGCATGGTTAGAAATTTAGCTGAACGAGCCGCTATTAATGCCCCCTTGCAAGGCAGTGCTGCTGATATAATTAAAAAAGCGATGATCAATTTAAACAATGAAATTGAACAAAGAAAATTACCAGCAAAAATTTTACTACAAATTCATGATGAATTACTACTCGAGGTAAAAAAAGAAGCTGCTGAAGAAGTAAGCCTGCTAACTAAGCAAATTATGGAATCAGTTATCAAACTTTCTTTGTCCTTAAGTGTTGATATTAGCCATGGTAAAAATTGGGCAGAAATTTAATGAATTATTTACCTTTATAGAGTAAGCTTTAATTTATTCAAATTATTCAAAAGCTATAGACATGGAAAATAACACAGATTCTGAAAAAGGATTACTAACTAGATTCAAAGATTTTTTACTAAGAATCTTTTGGGCAATAATGAAGCTTTTATTTGGATTTTTTTGGAAATTTGATCAAGATGATTCTCAAAGTTCAAATGGCGATACTGTAGGTGGATATTCAAATAAAAATGCTTCTCGCTCTAATGAAAAACTTACCTCTGAACAAATTATTGAATTATCTTGGAAATTCCTAACTGACATTACTGAAAAAGTAATTTTACTGAGCAAAGCGGTAAATGATAAAATTCTAATGTATGGCAAGATCTTAAATGACAACGGCGTTGCTTATATTCATGTCATAGAAACTGAAAGACATCTGCCAACAAGCCCAGCTAAAGCTGCGGCAACTAAAGAACAGTCAGCCGATGAGCAATCACGTTAGTCTATTATAAAAAGAAAGTTTTTAGTATAAAACTAAAGTTAATCGTCATTCTTGGCCGTAGGCCGAGAATCCAGTTAAAATCTTTTAAAGCCTTGAGTTACCATGCTTTATCAAGAGAATTAAACTGGACCTTCGGCCAGCGCTAAAGCTTGGCCAAAGGTGAAGCCCATCTTTGATTTTATGCTAAAATCACTATTTAACACCCGATCAAATTTCAGCCAATTATCTGCTTAAGTTTTTCTACCGCCCACGCCGAACTTCTATCACCTAAATCCACAGCCAAAAATATAGTATCATCGCCAGCAATAGTTCCTACAAATTCTGGATATTTATCATTGTTGATCAATTGACCATCTAATAACGCCGCGATTGTATTAGCGTGCCCTGGCGCTGTCCGCAAAATTAATAAATTAGGCTGAACGAACGAAAATGTAACTTCCTGTTTGAAGCGAAGAGGGATATTTTTGCTTAAGTGATATTTACCATGTAACTTAGTGATTCCTAATTGCTTTAATTTTCGTGAAACACTTGATTGAGTAAGCTCATGCCCCAAGTCTTTCAATTTTGCTAGTAAATCATTTTGATCGCTAGCGCCTTGCTCAATTAATCGAATAATATCATCATTCAACATATTTTATTATTTACCTCTTGACAGTTGCAATCTTATTGCATATTATGCCAAATTATGCACTTTTATGCGGAATTATGCAAATGATAAAAAAATTCTTCTATGTTTATTATTGTTAAGCCTGAGCTCTTGTCAAGACAGAAGCGAAGAGCAGACTATCAAGATGGGAACATCTCCAGACTACCCTCCATTTGAATATAAAAAAGATGGGCAAATTGTTGGCTTTGATGTTGAACTAGCTAAACAAATAGCCAAAAGCTTAGGCAAAAAATTAGAGATCCATGAATTAGACTTCGGTAGTTTAATCCCGGCTCTACAGGCTGGAAAAGTAGATTTTGTGATTTCTGGAGTAACCATAACTCCTGAAAGAACAGCTAATGTTGACTTTTCTAATGTTTATTATCAAGCAGCAATTGCTGGAATTGCTAAAGAAGGAAATGATATTACCGATTTAGCTAATAAAAAAATTGGCGCTCAATTAGGTAGCATCATGGAAAGCTTTGCTAAGGAACAGCAAAATCTATTACCTAATGTTTCAGTAGTATCTTTAGCTAATAATTTACATCTACTACAAGAATTAAAATTAGGACGGATTGATGTTTTATTGTTAGAAGAAGGGCAAGTTAAAGAAATTTTAAGTGCTAATCCTGGTCTTATTGCTCATATTTTTCCTAAATCTGGCGCTGGTTATGCTATCGCCTTTGTTAAAGGATCAACTTTAAAGGATCCGTTTAACCAAGAAATAAAAACTCTCCAAACTGATGGCGGTTTAAGCAAACTTGAAGATGTTTATCTTAAAAATGAACAAGTTAAGTCTGGTAACCTAATGAAGGCGCTTACTTATATTCCTGCAGGAATATTTATTACCCTTCAATATGCTTTATTGTCAGTATTTTTTGGTCTAATAATCGGCACTATTTTATCTTTATGCAGACTAAGCTCAAGCAAATTATTACGGGGCTTTGCCATTAGTTATCTTTCTATTTTCCGGGGCACCCCATTACTGCTGCAATTATTCATCATATATTTCGCTATGCCATCTTTACTTGGCATTGAGATCTCAGCTTTTGCGGCTGGAATTATTGCTTTCTCAATGAACTCTGGTGCTTATGTCTCAGAAAATATTCGGGCCGGCATTGAATCAGTTGATAAAGGTCAATTTGAAGCAGCTAAAGCTTTGGGAATGTCATATAGAGTAATGATGCAATATATTATTATGCCGCAAGCCATTAGAAATATTTTACCATCTTTAGTTAATGAGGCCATTAATATGGTCAAAGAATCATCAATTATCTCAGTGATTGGAGTGGCTGATATTATGCGGAGAGCCAATGTAGTTTCGGCTGAACAATATAGCTATTTAGAACCCTTAATGGTAGCCGCTGTTTGTTATTATATCTTAGTTACCGCTTTAAGCTTACTAGCGAAATTGTTAGAAAATAGGTTGAAGAGATTATGATTTTACAAGTAAAAAATATCAGTAAAAAATTCGATGAACATTTAGTCTTAGATGACGTTAGCTTTAATGTTAAAGCTGGTGAGGTGATAGCTTTAATTGGCCCTTCTGGTGGTGGTAAATCGACCATTCTTAGATCAATAAATTCCTTAGAAGAAATTGATCAAGGCGAGATTTTATTTAATGGCATCTCTTTAAACAAAGATAACATAAATATATATCGGCCAAAAATTGGCATGGTATTTCAGCATTTTAATCTATTTCCGCATATGAGCGTGCTTGATAATATGATTTTTGCTCCTTGTAAAGTTTTAGGAATAAGCTTAACCCAAGCTAAAAAAACAGCGATGGATTTGTTAGCTAAAGTTGGCTTAAGCGATAAAGCTTATCAAGCACCTGATTCATTGTCGGGAGGGCAAAAACAACGGATAGCTATTGCTAGAAGCCTTTGCATGAATCCTGATATTTTACTGCTCGATGAGCCAACTTCTGCACTGGATCCTGAAATGGTTCAAGATGTATTATCAGTGATTAAGTCTTTTGTTCATACTGGTATTACTATCATCATGGCCACTCACGAAATGAATTTTGCTAAAAACTTCGCCGATAAAATCATTTTTTTAGCTGAGGGAAAGATAGTTGAAGAAGCAGCTCCAGATAAGTTTTTTAATAAACCAAAAACTCAAAGAGCTAAAGATTTTTTAAGTAAGATATTGCAATAACTCCTTGAGTTAAAGTATTATACTAATTTCTAATTATCCTTCTTGAAATAGGATTAAAAAATCCTTTATTTTCTATGTATAATATAAATTTATAAACTATATTTCTTAAAGAAATGGTCAAAGGCAAGGTGATCACAACAGCTCCTAATATATCTATTGGATAATGAGCTCCAGATACAATTCGGCTTATAGCTACAAATATAATTAATAAGACACAAAAAAATTTCATTTTTTTATTAAATATATGCCAGAAACTAGCTGTAATAGCGGTTAGGAAAAAAGTATGACCACTTGGAAAACTAAGATTACAGTCTAGTTTAGATACTATATCATGAATGATATAGATATTGTCTAAACTGCAGAAAGGCCTTGGCATTTTAGTGTAATTTTTAAAAATTATTATAAAAATATATCCTATTACCAAAGATAAAATAACTGTTATTGTAGCTGTGAGCCACAAATTTAGAATTTCTTTTACATGTTTAGGGTCTTTTTTCTTAAATAAGTTATACGCAAAGAAGAATATAAGAATTGCTATATATATAAATAGTATAAAATTACTATCCCCCGTACCTATCAAATCACCTGCTTTCATTAAAGAATCATATTCGGTCTTTCCAAAGCCATCATTAAAAAATCTGAATATTTCTAAATTTACATTATGATAATCTTTATTCAAACTTTCCATTTTTAAACCTTACCCTTTAATGCTTATGGAACCTAAACTTAAGCATCATAAGTCTCTCATTTTTTGAAACCATTATACCTTGTTCAGCTCAGTTTTCAATAGAGCCTTTCTCTATACTCTTTTATTTTAACTTTAATAAAGCCTATAACATAAAGATAAACAAAAGATTAAGAGGATAATTGCTTATGCAATTTTCTTGCAAAAATTCTCTAATAATATAAGCTTTGATCCACATAAAATTTTAATTATCAAAGCTTGAAAATCATGACTCAACCATTACCAGCAAAATATAATCACCACGAAATTGAAGCAAAATGGCAAGGCCTTTGGCAAGAAAAAGGCATCTATAACTGGGAAGAGAATCTATCTCGCGAACAAACCTTTGTTATCGATACACCGCCACCAACCGTCTCTGGGATGCTTCATATGGGCCATGTGTTTAGTTATACTCAGGCAGATTTTGTGGCAAGATTCCAAAGAATGACCGGTAAAACTGTATTTTATCCGATTGGCTTTGATGATAATGGATTACCTACAGAAAGACTAGTTGAAAAGGTAAAAAAAATTCGTGCTAGCAGCATGCCAAGGGATGAATTTATCGCAATATGTAGAGAAGTGGTAGTTGAAGCTGAAGAAGAATTTCGTCGGCTGTTTAAATCAATCGCTTTAAGTGTTGATTGGCGCCAGGAATATCAAACCATCAGCGATAAAAGCATTACTCTTTCACAGATGTCTTTCCTTGATCTAGTTGATAAAGAGAGGGCTTATAGAAAGCTGCAACCAACTTTATGGGATCCAGTTGATGCAACTGCCTTAGCGCAAGCTGAAGTTGTAGACATTGAAATGGCAAGCTTCATGAATGAGATTGTTTTTCAAACTGAAGCGGGTGAAAAGCTAACCATTAGCACCACCAGACCTGAATTATTGCCAGCCTGTGTGGCGGTATTTTATCACCCCGATGATAAACGCTATCAGCATTTAGCTGGGCAAAGCGCAATCACTCCATTATTTGGCATCAAAGTTCCATTAATTGCTGATGAAAAAGTGGATATTGAGAAAGGCACTGGTATAGTAATGTGTTGTACTTTTGGCGATGCAACCGATATTGACTGGTGGAGAAATTATAATTTACCAACTAGAGTTATCCTCAATAAATGGGGAAAGATAGATCATTTAGATTGGCTGGAAGCTAAGAATTATACTAGCCAGCTCATCGGATTAAAAATTAAAGATGCGCGTGAGAAAATTTTAGAATTACTAAAAGAAGATGGCAAATTGATCAAGCAAATTGCTCTTACTCATGCGGTTAAATGCGGAGAACGATCTAGTGCTCCTTTAGAAATTTTAGTCACCTCGCAATGGTTCATAAAACTATTAGATATTAAGCAAGAATTATTGGCTCAAAGCGCTAAATGCAATTGGTCGCCTAGTTATATGAAAATTAGACTAGATCATTGGATTGAGGGCCTCAAATGGGATTGGTGTATTAGTCGTCAACGCTTCTTTGGGGTGCCATTTCCAGTATGGTATTCTAAACGCCCAGGTGAAGAAGGAAAGATCCTTTTCGCTGATAAGGATGATTTACCAGTTAATCCACTGGTTGACTTGCCGCATGGTTATACTATAGATGAAGTTGAGCCAGATCTAGACGTAATGGACACTTGGACTACTAGCGCTATTTCACCGCAATTAAGCAGTGGCGCGATCAATGAAAAATATGCTCTTGATTATGAGCGCCATAAAAAATTATTCCCAGCTGATATGCGCCCACAAGCCCATGAAATTATTCGAGTATGGGCTTTTTATACCATCGTAAAATCTTATTTACATGAACAAACTATTCCTTGGAAGAATTTAATGATTAGTGGTTGGTGTCTGGCAGCTGATAAAACTAAAATGTCAAAATCTAAAGGCAATGTAGTAACTCCAGTAGATCTAATTGAAGAAAAAGGTGCTGATATCGTGCGCTATTGGGCTTCCAATTCTAAGCTTGGCGCTGATATCACTTATTCTGAAGAGATTTTTAAAATTGGTCATAAACTGATTAATAAACTTTGGAATGCGGCAAAATTTACTGAACTGCAATTGAAAAACCTTAAAGCCATTCCCACTACTATAAAATCAGATGTAGAAAAAGGACTGATCTTTAAACCTGTTGATCTATGGCTATTAAGCAAATTAAAACATACTGTAGAGAAAGCTACTGCTGAATTTGGCAAGTTTGAATATTGCAATGCTAGAGTAGAGATCGAAGATTTCTTCTGGAATATCTATTGCGATAATTATATTGAGATTGTAAAAACCAGAGCTTATGACGAAAATAACTTAGATTCTTTAGGACAAACCAGCGCTCTGCTAACCATGCACCATTGCCTTAAAACTCTGCTAACCTTATTTGCACCATACTTACCACATGTTACTGAAGAGATTTATTCTTGCCTTTATGGAGATAAACTCATTAATCAAAGGGGAAGTTGGCTAGAAATAGATGGATTCGTTAGCGACATAAAAGCTATAGAACTAGGCGATGCACTGGTAAATATTTTGGATACTGTGCGTAAAATAAAAGCAGCTAATCAGCTATCAGTTAGTTTTCCTATCGAAAACCTCTCTATAGTTGCCGTAAAATCTAACATAGATATCACGATTATTACGGATGATTTAATAAATGTTAGTAAATCCATACAAATATCAACAGTAAAGGTAGAAAACATGATACAATCTGAAGGCGAGTTATTTATGATTCATTGTGAGCTTTCTAATGAAAAGATCTGATATTTTAATTGCCATTCTAGTTGCCTTTGCTTGGGGAAGTAACTTTATTGCAGTCAAATTTGCCATTATCGAAATACCAGGATTTTTATCTATCGCTATAAGATTCCTTATAACAGCTATAGTACTGTTACCTTTCGTACCAAGACCTAAAATTAGTTTTATGGATTTATATTCCGCTTCATTGATTTTTGGCGTGTTTTATCTAGGGCTCCTTTATTACGGTATGCATCTTGGCCTCAATACTAGCTTAACCGTAATTTTAATGCAGCTTAACATTCCTATTTCTGTGTTAATCGCTCGCTTTGTATTAAAAGAGCATTTCACTTTAAGTTCTATGATTGGCACAATAATAGCTTTTATCGGTACCTTAATAGTGGTTGGCACTCCACATCTCACTGGCAATCATTTAGCCTTTATAGTAATCTTATTCGCCGCTTTCTTCTGTGCAATTTTCAATATTAAAAATAGAAAACTGCAAGAAGTGCCTGCATTATCTTTAGTTTGCTGGATGAGTTTAATTTCTACGCCTCATTTATTTATAATTTCATATTTAATTGATGGCAATCCTTTTGAACTGCTTGAAGGATCTACATATCAGTTATGGATAGCCATAATTTATAGTGTTGTAGTAGCAAGCTTTTTAGGTGTTGGGTTATGGATCTATTTACTACAAAAATATCCAGTATATAAAGTTTTACCGTTTAACTTATTAGTACCATTCTTTGGAGTTTCTCTTTCAATTTTATTTTTAGGGGATGTACCTTCTTGGCATATATTATTAGGCGGATCAATAACTATCTGCGGTATAGCCATAAATAATCTTAGAACTTTACCATTCTTAGTCAATAAACGACTATAAAGTTTATTAACTACAAACTTCTATAAAAAGGCTTATATGAAATTACGCCATGTATTTTTAGCTATTTTTGTTACCTTCGCTTGGGGGAGTTACTTTACAGCAAGTAAAATTGCATTAATTTCTTTTCCACCTTTCTTTTTCGCAGCCTCTCGTTTTTTCTTATTATTTTTAATAACTTCTCCATTTTTATTTAAAGATAAATTACCTATAAAAACCGTTTTTTGTTTCAGTATTATAATTTTGCTAAATATGCTAGCTCTTAATCAAGCTATTAATCTATGCATTAGTCTATCTCCTATTATTTTAATTAATGAATTAGCTGTGCCTATATCAACATTACTGGGAGTGTTTTTTTTCAAAGAAAAATTTGCTTTAAAAGATGCTTTAGGCATAACTATCGCTTTTATTGGCCTGGCTATAGTTATTCAAATGAGATCTAAAGAGCAGGTGTGCTCAGCCGCAGTGGTATTTACAATCTTGGCATCTTTATTATTTGCTGGCTATAATTTAATGGCTAAGAAGCTTTCTTGCTTTAATATTTTAGCCGTAATTTCTCTCTCAAGTTTGTTTATTTTTCCAATATTTTTAACCTTATCTTTTTTTCAAGAAAATTGGCCAGCTCCTGAAGAAATCCAATTACAATCAATTCTTGCTTTACTTTATATAGTGATGGCTTGTAGCTTAGCTGGTCACTTTATTTGGATGTATCTTTTAAATAAATATCCAATGAGTAAGGTGGTTCCATTTACTCTATTATCTCCTGTGTTCGGTTGCCTTATAACTATTATAGCTTTAAATGAGAAAATTGAAGATAGCATTTTATGGGGAGGATCCTTAGTTATGGTTGGGCTTATAATTATAGAGTTAAATAAAAATTATGCTGAAAAAAAATAATCATTATACATCACCTAACTTTGAGCAACGCCCTCTCGATATAAAGATCGATACTATCATTATCCATTATACTGAAATGAAGGATGATATAAGCGCTCTTGAGCGTCTATGCGATAAAGAAGCTAAGGTAAGCGCACATTACTTAATTAATAAACAGGGCATTATTTTTGCTCTAGTGCCTGAAAATTTACGTGCATGGCATGCAGGGGTTAGTTGCTGGAAGGGAAGAGATAAGGTAAATGATTTCTCTATCGGCATAGAGCTTGATAATAACGGTAATGAAGAATTTGCACCTCCCTTAATGAACTCTCTTATAACATTATGCCAAGAGCTAATAAAAACTCACCCGATTAATCCTTTTTATATACTTGGTCATTCAGATATTGCTCCGGCCCGCAAAGCCGATCCAGGTAGATATTTTAACTGGAAGATATTAGCTGAAAATAATATAGGTATTTATCCTAACGATCCTAAAAAAGCTGTGATATCTTCCGCGTCATCTTGGGCGAGGACGAAGCCCGAGATCGGAGATCTCGTGAGAAAATCTCCTGAGATCTCCGATCGCGCTGCTTCACGGTTTGCCAGGGATGATGTGCCAAGTGTCCATTCTGCAATAAGACTTGGTACGATACCTGATATTAAAACGATCCAAACCATGTTAGTAAAATATGGCTATAAACTTGAAATAACTGGAATAATAGATCAGGATACTTTAGATGTGATGAAAGCATTTAATGAGCATTTTAATCAGCAATGTTTTGAGCCTTGGAATGAAAATTCACAAGCAGCACTAAACGAGCTCACTTACTTAATGCGTGAATAATCATTAGGGGATTTGCTTTTTTCTTCTTGGGTTATTTGTTCTTGATACGAGCCTTTCTTTTCAGCTTGGATATTTTTTAATTTACTAAACTCTATATCAAGTTCTTTTGTTATAGGAGTTAGGTTTTCATCCACTCTTCTAAGTGTAGATTCAAACTTCTTCTTAAATGCTTCTATATCTACCATAATATGCTCTTAAAAGATACGCATCATCTCCAGTCTTGTTAAAACTGGGTAATACCTAGTTTTTTCTTATCATAGATGACGTCAAACCCATAACTTAATAATAATCTTATAACTATCATACAATAACATAGTTAAGAATAAGTTAAAATAAAAAAGCCCCTAGAAACTAGTTCTTAAGGGCTTCTTATAATATAAAATGATACTTTAGTTTATTTTTGAGCTGCAGTAACAAAATTCACGGCATCAGATACTCTAACTATTTTTTCTGCCGCCTCATCAGGAATCTCAATATTAAACTCTTCTTCAAAAGCCATGACTAGCTCAACTTGATCCAAGCTATCTGCCCCTAGGTCATCAACAAAACTTGACTCTAAAGTGATTTTTCCTTCTTCGCCACCTAAATGTGAAGCAACTATTTTTTTCACTTTCGCTTCTACGTCACTCATAGTTCTTTTCCTTTGTTCTTAAAATTAAATCAAAAAATTTATGTATTATTAAAGTAATTGCCAACAATATATATGCTATTTAAAAAATTCGCAATATCTTTATAACAAATAATATGATTTTGGCTTATATCATTGCCATTCCGCCATTAATATGAAGCGTTTGGCCAGTAATATAGTTAGCTTCATTGCTTGCTAAAAATAATACACCATTAGCAATATCAACAGCTGTTCCCAACCGATTACAAGGAACTTTCTTTAGTAATTCGTCTTTTATCTCTGGTTTTAGCTTGTCGGTCATAGCTGTATCAATAAATCCAGGGGCAACACAATTCACTGTAACTCCTCTACTCGCCACTTCTAAAGCAAAACTCTTAGACATAGCCACCATACCAGCTTTAGCAGCAGTATAATTGACCTGACCTAAGTTACCTGTAAATCCTACTATTGAAGAAATATTGATAATGCGTCCATATCTTTGCTTTATCATTCTTTTTACAGCAGCCTTATTCAACATGAATGTAGCGCGTAGATTAATATTAATTACCGTATCAAAGTCTTCAATACTCATTCTTAAAGATAAATTATCTTTAGTTACTCCAGCATTACAAACTAAAATATCCAACCGGTCATGAATAGCACACGCGCTTTCTATTAAATTGGCTACTGATTCATCACTTTGTAGATCACATATCTCAATACTTACTCTTTCTTTTAGCTCAGCTGCTAAAGCTTCTAGAGCCTGCTTATTGGTGCCGGAAAGTATCACATGCGCTCCTTGAGCATGTAAAACTTTAGCTATAGCCCCACCTATACCACCTGAAGCTCCTGTAACTAAAGCTATTTGTCCTGATAAACTAAACATCTCAATCTCCATATTTTTAATTTTTTGCTCAATATTTAAGGCTGTTGCATGAGTTGCTCAATCAGCAGAAAAAGTAACGCGTCATCCCTGGCGAAGCTGCTTTAGCAGCGGAGACCGGGGATATCAGGAGTTCAATTCTTACGAGATCCCCGATCTCGTAAAAACTAAGCATTACTTAGTTTTTTCTCGTCATGGATAACGTACACGCTTTAAAAACAATCTTATCTCATGTACCAATATTTTTATTCTTCATCTTCTTCGGTATGCGAAAAAGTATCAATAAATCCTCCAGACGCATCTTCTGATAACTTACGCAATTTTTGCTCAATTTCATCGGCAACACCTGGGTTATTACGTAAAAATACTTTAGAGTTTTCTCTACCTTGACCAATTCTTTCATTATTATATGAATACCAAGAACCTGATTTTTCTACAATGTCAGCTTTAACCCCTAGATCTATTAATTCGCCTACTTTAGAAATTCCTTCGCCATACATAATATCGAACTCTGCTGTCTTAAATGGTGGAGAAACTTTATTTTTCACAACTTTAACTCTAGTCTGACTACCGGTTACTTCCTCTTTATCTTTAATTGAACCAATTCTTCTGATATCAAGTCTAACAGAAGCATAGAATTTTAAAGCATTACCACCTGTTGTAGTCTCAGGGCTACCAAACATCACTCCTATTTTCATCCGAATCTGATTAATAAAAATGATCATACAGTTAGTTTTAGAAATTGAACCTGTTAATTTACGCAGAGCTTGACTCATTAATCTAGCTTGTAGCCCCATGTGTGAATCGCCCATTTCTCCTTCTATTTCAGCCTTAGGAACTAAAGCCGCTACACTGTCTATAACTATTACATCAACAGCACCTGAACGAATTAAAGTGTCAGCTATTTCTAATGCTTGTTCACCAGTATCTGGTTGAGAAAGAACTAACTCATCTATATCAACGCCTAATTTTTTAGCATAGATTGGATCTAAGGCGTGCTCAGCATCAATAAACGCGCAAACCCCTCCTTTCTTTTGGCTTTCAGCAATAACTTGCAAAGTTAGAGTAGTTTTACCAGAACTTTCTGGACCAAAGATTTCAATAACTCTTCCTTTAGGGAGTCCGCCGATACCTAAGGCCAAATCCAGTCCTATTGATCCTGTCGAAATGGCTTCTATCTCTACACTAGGGCGCTGACCTAATTTCCATATCGAACCCTTCCCATAGGCTTTTTCAATTTGACTTAATGCAGTATCAAGAGCTTTAACCTTATCCATAGTACTTACCTTTATAAAATTTTGAAATAGCCACTAAATGAGCAGCAAAAAATCTCCTTTAGTTTATGCTTATCACTTCATAGGGATTATCTAATGAAAAGGTAGGAACTTCAACATCAAACTCCTTACCTTTAGATAATATTTTGTATTTTCCTTTAATTATTCCTGAAGATGTCTTTAAATTTGCTAGACTTGCATACTCAAAAGCTTCTCCTGGTCTTAAAACTGGCCGCTCACCAACTATATTATCACCTGATATTTCTTGAATACTTCCATCGGAACAAATCACTTGCCAATATCTACCTACTAACTGTACTACTGAATTGCTTGTATTTTCGACACAAACCACATATTCCCAAAAAAAATTATGATTCGATGATAAATCTTCTTGGTAAGATGGTTTAACCGTAATTCGCATATCTTTGCTAGTTGAAACATACATAAAATTCATCCCCTACCTTTATAACTACTAACACCTTGTTCTGGAAGCCAAAGCCCTTCTGGAAGATTCCCAGCTTGATAGAAAATATCTATTGGTATTCCTCCACGCGGATACCAATAACCACCTATTCTAAGCCATACAGGATTTAACTCTTTTATCAACCTTAACGCTATTTTTATAGTACAATCTTCATGAAAACTTCCATGATCTCTAAATGAAGTTAGATATAGTTTTAAAGATTTACTTTCCACTAAGTGCTCTCTTGGTACATAGTCTATTACTAAGTGAGCAAAATCAGGCTGCCCTGTCACAGGACAAATAGAAGTAAATTCTGGACAAGTAAAGCGAACCAAATAAGAAACTTCAGGATGTGGATTAGGAACTGTTTCAATAACAGCTGCTTCTGGTGAACCGTACTTAGTAACAGAGCTACCTAACTGTTTTAGATTAACATAAATATTTTCTTGCGTCATCGCTTTACCCTTTAAGTTTAGTATACATATAAAAGTCTCTAGTCTCTCCTTGTAATACACCATACGAATTAAGCAAAGCCTCTTTAGAAAAGCCAGCCTTCTCAAGAACCCTGATTGAAGGGAGATTATCAAGAGCTACAGTTGCTTGCACTCGCCCAACTTGCATAACATTAAAGCTAAAATCGGTAATTGCTGTAATTGCTTTAGTCATTATACCTTGTCCCCAATATTGATGATCCAAATCATAGCTAATTTCACAACGACGCTGCCCTTTGTTCCAATTATTAAAACCACAGGTACCGATGATTTTATTGGAATCTTCAGTAATAATAGCCCAATAAAAGCTATGACGATAGTCAAATAATCTAGCCCAATAACCTAATTCTTGCCTTGCGCTTTCTAAATCACTTGGAAGATCTTCTCTGGATAAATATTTAGCAACTTCAGGAGCTGTAATATAATAATAAAAATCTTCATAGTCATCATCTGTAAAAATTTTACGTAAAGTTATTCCATCTAGCACTATAGTAGGAAACTGTTCAAAAATTTTATCTTGTAATTGATTATTTATCATATATAAATTGCCGGATCTTTTACGTTATTAGCTTTAAATGCGTCTAGCCTAATTAAACAAGAAGTACAGCGGCCACAAGCATGACCTTCTAGCGTTGGGCTATAACAAGTTAAAGTTTGCGAATA
>CANDYO010000019.1 GCA_947424995.1 Rickettsiales bacterium
GTAACTATTCACCGGTAGTGATTTAGCGCAATATTTTTAATAATTTTGCATTTTTTTCTTGACATGGTTTTTGTCATTTTTTACAAATTTCTTCTGTGTTTTCACCTCCAGACACAATAGTAATTCAGAAGGTTTTACCACCTCATGTAGTCGTCAATATTTCATTTGATACAATAATCCACGTCAAAATTTATAAAACCCAGCATTTTGCATCTATAGGGCAAAATTTTCGTTTTAAAAACATGTGTTATACTATATTTATAAGTAATGTATAACCTTGATGTATTGAAGTGAAAATAGAAAATCTTGATATCTCTAAATCCATAGAAAATCTTAAGCAGCTCTTAAGTGAAGAGAAAAATATTTCACCTGTGATGAAGGCTGCTATAGAGATGATCCTGGTGATTGTCAGTCTTCTTGCAGGAAGACTATCACTCAATAGTAATAATAGTAGCAAGCCGCCATCATCTGATCCTAATCGTAAAAAACCTGAGAAAAGAACTTCTGATAAAAAACAGGGTGGACAACCTGGTAGAGTTGGCAAGAATCTTGTACCAACTGATACTCCAGACGAAATAGTGGAAATAGCAGTAGATCGCAATAATCTAAAGGGCGGAAAATATCAGGAAGCTGGGCATGAAGTTCGACAAGTTTTTGATATTAGAATATCTCGGTATGTTATTGAATATCGAGCGCAAAAAATTCGTGGATTAGACGGTAAAATTTATACTGCCAAGTTCCCCGAAGGAGTTGTAGCCCAAGTACAATATGGTAATGGCATTAAAGCTCACTCAGTCTATATGTCACAATTCCAACTTATTCCTTACGATCGTATTAATGATCATTTTGCAGAGCAGATCAAAGTGCCAGTTAGCGTTGGAAGTATTTTTAATTTCAACAAAGAAGCTTACAATCGACTTGAGGATTTTGAAAAGCTAGTTAAGCAGAAATTGAGTAGCTCAGCACTAGCTCACTCAGATGAGACTGGAATAAATGTAGGTGGAAAGCGTATATGGCTACATAACGTCTCGAATGATTTATGGACGCATCTTTATCCGCATAATAATCGTGGTAATGAAGCTACGGATGAAATTGGAATTTTGTCTGAATTTAAAGGTATTTTATGCCATGATCATTGGAAAGCCTATTATGCTTATCAAAATTGCAAACACTCATTATGCAATGCTCATCACTTAAGAGAGTTACAAGCAGCGATTGATATTGATAAATGTGAGTGGGCAAAACAAATGCAAGATTTACTTTGCGAGATTAATGATCAAGTAAATGAAGCAGATGGAGCACTTGATAAAGCTAGAGCTGATGAATATCGATTAAAATATCGAGCAATATTAACAGCAGGAGATCAAGAAACTCCGCCTCCAGAGCCTCAAAAAAATAAAAGTGGCAGCGAGAAGAAACGAGCCAAAAGATCAAAAAGCAGAAATTTGCTCGAGCGTTTACGTGATTTTGAAGATGATGTATTGCGCTTCATGGAAGATAAGCTGGTGCCTTTTACCAATAATCAGGGTGAAAATGATTTACGCATGACTAAGGTGCAGCAAAAAATTTCAGGCTGCTTTAGATCTATAGAAGGCGCAAAAATCTTCTGCAGAATCCGTAGCTATATACTCACGTGCCAAAAACATGGCGTTAGTATTACGGATGCATTCAAGCTGCTATTTGAGGAAAAATTGCCACAGTTCTGTAGTAGCGGTGAATAGTTACCTTATTTCTACATGAAAAAGCTATAATAACCATTGCCTAATACAGTTATCCAGAATAATTGTTTAGTCCATTTAAAACCATAATATTGATGCAACATAGCCGCAATAGTTAAGGTAATTAACGCTGGATAGATATAAGCAAGCATTGTTGCAAGTAAGCTAAAAATTGCAGCAAAACCAGTTAGAGATAAAGCAAAACTGATTATAATTGAAATCCAAACAGATGAAGACCAAGATATCTTATTTCTAGTGACATCTTCTTTTAAAAATTCTGCGAATAAACGCAATAAACTAGCAGCAGTAGCTAGGCATGATAGAAAAATAGTAATCGCTACAATCAAAGTAGCATATTTACCCAAGGTTAAATGGGCAATAACTGCTAGATATTGTTCAGGACGAACCGAAGCTAAATCAGCTGCATAGTGCGCTCCTAAATAAACAAGACCAGCATAGATTATAGCTATTAAGCTTGCGCCAATGATGCTAGCTAATATGCTAAGCTTTATTATTTCTTGTCTAGATTCACGAATGCTTCGCAAATACTCAATTACTGTAATTGAGAAAAAGAATGCCGCCATCAAATCCATAGTTTGATAGCCCTGCATTAGTCCTAGCGCAAAAGGAGGTTCAGCTTGTTCGCTTGAAACAAGAGTTGGCGATTGATAAACAGCCGCTAGGATAATTAAGACAATCCCACCAATTTTAAATGGCCCTAATAATTTTCCAATAATAGGTACAACTTGATTTTTTTGCCATATAACTAATATAATTAGCAATGAAAATACTATGCTAAATAATACTAGAGGAATTTCAGGAAAAAGCACTGAAACTCCGCCATAAGCCACCAATATACATCTTGGCACCACTCCAAATGGCCCTAATAAGGATAGCATCAGTAAGCTTAAAATAAAAGGCGCGTATTTTCCGAGTAAGCCAAAATATTTTTCCTTATCACCTTGATAAAGCACCATGCTAAATAATCCAAGAAATGGTACTAACACCCCCGTTAACATGAAGCCAAGACCTGCGGTTAAATATTGGTCGGTGCTTTTCATTCCAATAATTAAAGGAAATACTAAATTACCCGAACCAAAAAACATGGCAAACATAGCAAGACCTGCAGTGCAGGCTATTTTATAATGAGAATTAGACATAAATGATCCATAAGGTTTTATAAAATTCACTAGGAATGAACGATTTAGATTTCGTCATCCTCGGAACCAAGCAAAGCTTGGTTACCGGGGATCCATATATAAGTCGCCGCATAAACTCTAACTTGTAGTGTTAAAAATCTAAATATTTCACTTTTGGTGTTATCTTCAATATTTGATTATTTGGATTGTTACGTTTATGTTTTTTATGGATCCCAGGAAGCCTGGCTATACTAGGCTCCGAGGATGACACCCTGCATTCTTCGTCCCGATGAATAGTTATTAAAGTTTTACAGTAACTTATGCTTGATATTCAGCAACTTGTAAAGAATAAAGTTAAGATATAGTTAACTTTTAGCTATTCTTAGCTTAAGAACAAAAAACTTAGCTTGAGCTCTTAATCTATTTTGCTATACTAGCCGAAGTTAACTAGTCATTTTAAGGAATTAAAATCATGAACATACTCAAAATATTAATTACGCTAATATTCTTATTGTTATTATCTGCTTGCGCTGCACCAATATTGCTTTTTGGAGGAGCTGCTGGAGCAGGAACAGCTCTTAGTAAAGAAAAAACAGTAGGTAGTAGTATTGACGATAGTAATATTTGGACTAAAATTAAAGCTGCTTTTATGCAACACAGAAAAGAGCTTCCAGACGCTTTAGGCGATGTATCAGTCGAAGTATCAGAAGGTAGAGTATTATTAACTGGAACTGTAGCATCAGCTGATGAGCGTTTACAAATTCTAAAATTGGTTTGGGAGCAAGCTGGAGTTAGAGAAGTTATTAATGAGCTTAAAATCCGCGAAGGTGAGAAAGAACTTGGCATCGGCGAATATACTTCTGATACCTGGATTACTACCCAAGTAAAATCTAAAATGCTGATGGATAAAAATATTCATTCCATTAATTATAATGTGGAGACTATCGAGGGAGTAGTTTATGTATTAGGTGTAGCATTATCTGAAGAAGAACTAGAGCAAGTCAGAACAACCGTAGAAAGCATCAAAAATGTTACTAAATTTGTAAGCTATATTCGAGTTAAAGGTCAACAGCAAACAAAAGAGCTAGACAATGTTCAGGCCTCAGAACCAAACGATGAAGCACAAATAATCGAAGAAGGAACTCCGGTGCAAGAGAAAAAACCACAACCAGAGCCAGCCGCCTTTGATGAAGAAATAGATACTCATCATGACGCAGAAGAAACACCGGTAGTTAAAAAAGCACCTAAGAAAAAAATGGTTGTAGACGACGATATGGAAATAGAATATTCGGATTCTGAGTAATTTTTTATGATCACTATCAATCAACAGCTGTTTGAGATTTGTACTTTAGTTGACCAGCAAATAACTGACCTCCTTCCGTCAACCGAAGGTAGATTATGCGAAGCAATGCGCTATAGCGCTTTATCTTCAGGAAAAAGGTTAAGACCTTTTATGTTAATAATGGCTGCTGATATGTGGAAAGTTGAACGTTCATATTCTCTGCGCGTTGCAGCAGTAGTTGAAATTATTCATTGTTACTCCCTAATTCATGATGATTTACCAGCCATGGATAATGATGATTATCGCAGAGGAATTCCCAGTTGTCATAAGAAATTCGACGAAGCCACCGCTATTTTAGCCGGTGATTCACTCTTAACTTTAGCCTTCGAAATTTTAGCAGATCAAAAAACTCATCCTAATCCAGAAATTCGTTGTAAGTTAATTCAAATTCTTGCAAAAAATATAGGTTCACAAGGAATGGCAGGTGGACAAATATGGGATTTAATTTATGAACGAGAAGAGCTTGCAGATTATTCTCAGTTAGTAAAAATGCAGTGGATGAAAACTGCACAATTATTTATTGCTTGCTGTCAAATGGGAGCTACACTTGGCTACGCCACTGTTGACGCTCAACACCATCTTTCTAATTACGCTGAAAATTTTGGCCTAGCTTTTCAATTTATTGACGATATTGAAGATATAACTAAAAAAATATCACTCTCCAATAATAACATGGTTAAGTTACTCGGAGAAAAAGAAACTTTATTAGCTGCAAAAAAATTTATCGATGCCGCTCGGGTGGAAATTGCTTTTTTTGCCGAAAAAGGAATCGCTCTAGATCAACTTGCTAATCAGTTACTGGGGTAGGTTTCATTCGGATTATTATAAGGTTAATGCGCGAACTAGAAGCACGTCATGCCGTCATTCTTGCCAAGCTTCTAGCTTGGCGAGAATCCAGTTAAAATCTTTTAAAAACAGTGAGTAACTGAACATAAGTAAAAGAATTCAACTAGACTCTCGGATTGAAACTAACGCTTAAATCCAAGGGTGACGGCATCACATTGTCTTTGTAGCCGAGTTATATAAACAAAGCCTTACATAAATCTTTCACAAAAACACTCCTCTTAATACTACATCCCCTTCTCAAAACTTCTATTAGTTGACATATGCTGCGTTTGTTATATTATTAGTGCGTAAATGGCCATTATTAATTTAAAAAAACAATTCTATGGATCAATCTCCTGAATTATTACGTAATATTTTTACGATTATTAGCAAATATCTAAATATATATCAAAAACTAATTGATAGACAAACTACTAAAACTGCTAGTTTTAGCAATGATCCTCTTCAATTGAATAAATTATTTTTTAAGTTTTTTAATAAAATATTCAGCGACCCAAGTACCATCCTCAAATACCAAATGAGTTTTTTCAAAGGACAGCTGGAAACAATTGAAACTATTTTCTCTAATCAATCTTCTGCATCTTTAAAAGCAGACAAGCGATTTAAAGATAATGCATGGCAAGAACATTGTGTTTTTACTTGGCTCAAAGATGCTTATTTTACTTATTCTAAATGGATAGATTCAATAATAGCTGAATTACCTAAAGATGATTTTAGCGCTGTCGAATTTCGTCGATTAAATTTTATCATTAAGCAATTTATTGATGCCATTGCTCCAAGCAATTTCCCGGCCACTAACCCTGAGGTTATGCGAGCATTTTTTGATACGTCTGGAGAAAGCTTAATTCGTGGTCTTGATAATTTACTTAAAGATATCGAGCAAAGCAAGCAAAGCTTTCAGGTTAAAACTAATGATAGTTCTAAATTTGACTTAGGAGTCAATGTTGCTATCACTGAAGGTAAGGTGGTTTTTCAAAATAAAACCATCCAATTGATACATTACAAACCATTACGCGAAACCAATTATTCAGTACCTATTTTAATAGTTTCACCTTTTATCAATAAATATTATATCATGGATCTCCAACCCGAGAATTCATTGGTAAAATGGCTACTAGAACAAAATTACAATGTGTTTTTAATTTCATGGGTTAATCCAGATGAATCTTTAGCTGAACAAAATTTTTCTGATTATATGATGGAAGGACCTATTGCTGCACTAAATTATCTTTCTGATAAACTAGATATTCATCAAGTAAACACTCTTGGTTATTGCATCGGTGGAACCTTGTTAGCCAGTACTTTAGGCTATATGAAAGCCATCAATGATCCACGTATTAAAAGCGCCAGCTTCTTAACTACTTTAATAGATTTTGCTGAAGCTGGAGATTTATCTGTCTTCGTTGACGATCATTTCGTTAATGAAATTTCACGCTACATGGAAGAATCTGGTGGATTTTTAGATGGTAGCGATATGTCTGCAACATTTAACTTACTCCGTTCTAATGATATGATTTGGCCTTTTTATATCAATAATTATTTACTTGGACAAGAGCCGTTTCCATTCAATTTATTATATTGGAATTCTGATTCAATTAGAATGCCAAAAAACTTACATTTATTTTATTTAAAAAATATGTATAAAGATAATCTGCTTAAAAAACCTGGTGGGATCACTTTAAATAATCAAGCCATTGATATTAGTAAAATTGACATTCCATGTTTTGCAATGGCCGCTAAAGGAGATCATATCGTACCTTGGCAAAATGCTTTCAATTCGGCTAAATTATTTTCAGGTCCAGTAACTTTTGCTCTAACTGAATCTGGTCATGTAGCTGGAGTTATTAACCATCCTGCTAAAAATAAATATTGCTACTGGATTAATCCAGAAAATTTCAAGCAATTTGAAACTTCAGAAGAATGGTTAAATAATGTTGAAGAGCGACCTGGTTCATGGTGGATATATTGGAACGAATGGGCAAAAAAACATTCTGGTGAACTTATTTTATCGCAAGATCCTGAAATAGTGAATGATAATATCATTGAATCTGCTCCTGGTAGTTATGTAAAAGTAAAATACTAAAAAAGTAAAATATTTGTAGATATTTACTAATTGTCAACTAATTGATGGTAAATTTAAAAATTGGTAGAGATGGTTGGGCATCATTGCGACTGAAAAGGTATCGTATGCAAATATCATACATAACTAGTCTATACATTACATATTAAAAGGATTTAATAATGAAGTTACAAACTAAATTTTTATCTTTTGGAGCTATATCGGTATTTTGTGTGTTAATATTGGCCATTAACTCATATTCAATTTTTAATGGTATCACCGCATTATCATTAAAAATAGGGGCAATGAGATCTATTAATATCAAGCAAGATGATAGAAATTTAATTAACTCTAAGATTAGGACGGCGATATGGAATAGCATGTATATGCATGCTACAGGTGATAAAGACCAAATCGCTATAATAAAAAATGAACTGAACAATGATATAGACTATTACAGAAGCCAGTTACTCAAGACGGGGATGCCCATAACAATAAAGTTTTCTATTTTTCCTAAGGTTAGCATAGATAATAACTCTACTGAATTCACCACCATTAATCAAAATATTAGCATCGCCGATAAATTCATTAACGATCTTATCATTAGTGCTTACGCTTTGATAGAAAACATAGATAGTCCGGAGATGAAAGATAATTTAGCTAAAGCTAAAAAAATGGCCGAAGAAAGCGATAAAATGAATGATTTAATTGGCAATGAAGTAGACGCTTTAATAGAAAAAACTAAAGAAGAGGGCACTAACGTAATAAAAGAATCTATTCAAAATACTTTTATTATTGCTATGTTTTCTATAATCTTAGTATGCTTGGTACCCTTACTTTCTAGCTATAGTTTATTCAATCCGTTGGCAACTCTTATTGCTTCAATGAATATGATCGTCAATAACGACAAAGATAAAGAAGTGCCATTCACTTCAAGAACTGATGAAATAGGCAATATCGCCAAAGCGTTAGAAATATTTCGTTTAAACGCAGTAGAAAAAGATCAGCTTGAGAATCAAGCCAAAGAACAGGTACATAAATCAGCTGAAGAGCGCCGTAAAAGCTTATTAGTATTTGCTAATAGTTTTGAAACCACCGTTAAAGCCATTGTAGATACGGTTGCAACTGCATCTACCAAAATGAACATTACTGCTAGAGAACTTGAGCAATTATCTAATCATGCTCAACAAGAAACTAACCAGCTTTCTTCAACTTCAGTGCAAACTAATACTAATATTCAAGGCGTTTCTAAAGCAACTGCTGAATTTAATTCGGCAGTTAATGAAATTAGTACTCAAGTTACCAATTCGCTTGAATATGCTCGTAGAGCAGCTGAACAAACTGATAAAGTAGGTAGCGTGGTTTTAGATCTAGAAACTAAAGCCAAAGCGATTAGTAGCATTATTGATATTATCAATAACATCACTTCTCAAATTGATCTTCTGGCTTTAAATGCCACTATTGAAGCGGCAAGAGCAGGTGATATGGGTAAAGGCTTCGCAGTGGTGGCTAATGAAGTGAAAGCTTTAGCTACACAAACTTCTAAAGCAACTGAACAAATAAATATTCAAATTTCTGGAATTCAATCTTCTACTAACAAAGCAGTGGTAGCAATTCATGAAATTACCGAATCAGTTAAAACGATTAACCAGAACTCAGCTTCGATAGCTTCAGCAGTGGAAGAACAAAGCGTTAGCACATCTTACATCGCTGAAAGTATTTCGCAAGTCGCTTTAATGTCTAACTCGGTTAGCGTTGGAGTTGAGAAAGTTGCTGAAAGCTCCGTTCATTCCGGCACTGCAGCTAGTCAAATGGTTTCTGCTGCCGAGGATTTACTCAAGCAATCTAGTATGCTCCAAAATGAAGTAGATAAATTTTTATTCAGCTTAAAATCAACGTAAAGTATTCAAGAGGAACGAAAGATGAAGGAAGCAAAAATAGATATTCAAAAATCATATAAATATTGTTCTCATAATATTGACAAGGATACTCAATTACTCGATAAGGTCTCAACATCTAATGATTTAGACTCTCCAAAAGAACATCCTAGAACTGCGACCTCTATGTTAAACTCCTTTGTAAGTACTGCAGGTAAGGTGGGAAAAGCAATTGTTCAAACAGCTCCAAAGATTGATCTAACTAATTCATTAGAAGCTGCTAAAAGATATATGGGAGAGGTAGGTGATGCGGCATCCTCAGGACTATCTAACGCTGCAACACGAACTCAAGATTTTATAGCACAACAAACAACAGAAAAAAGTACTTCACAAAAAATCCAGGATATGAAAGGAGCTCCAAGCGTTCTAGATCAGTGGGATACACCACCTAAAAGTAGTGGTCTAAATTCGCCAATGGATAGTGCTGGAGCATTGCTAGCAAGAACAGATACTCAAAAGAAGCCTGAGGTAGTTGTAGAACAAGCTCAAAATGAAGTAATTCGGCCACTTCCTCCTGTACGCAAACGACAACCTCAAAGCGTATATAGTTCCGGGAATTCTCGGCGGCCGGCGGGGCTCCCGCATATTAAAGAAGATCCGATGAACCCAATGGGAGCATTCGACCGTGCTGTAAAAGAAGATGAACTGAGCAGAGGTATATCTGGCCAAGTGGTTAATCAAGCTCAAACAATAGGTAGTATCATAGATTCAGATATAAAAAAAGCTACTAATCCCATAGAAAAATCTGAGCAGATTGAAAATCCAACTGAGCAAGTAGTTAATCAAGATCAATTAAAAAAAAACGCTGAAAAAATAACGAAATATAAAAATGAGATAAGTGGTCTTATTACGAATGGCTCTAATATGCAAATTATTAAACCTAAGCTAGTAACACTTAATGATAATTTAAAGGACGATCCTTTACTAAATCAAAATGAGAAAAAAAAGGCAGCTAAAGATGCAAAGAAGACAGCAAAAGAAATATTAAAACAAAGAATAAATGGCATAATTACTGAAGAAAAATATCCTAGAACATGCGCTCTAAGACGGTATATTTCCTATAAGATGGATGCTAGAAAAATCGATGATGCTTTTAAAAAGATACTTCCAAATAAGGTAGTTCAGTATATGACAGACTGTAAAGAAGTAATTACACAAAGTATTAATAAAGCAGTCGGTCATAAGAGCAAAGGAGCTCAAGATAAAACATTATGAAAACTAAAGTAAATCAAGCCAAATATTTAGAGAAAGAGTCGAAAGAACTAGTGAATCTAGGAAAGGGCCGCATTGAAGCAATGGAGAAATATAATCTGCTTGATTTGCTATTAACTCCTAAATCGATAGAAACACTTAGCAACGAAGACCTTGAAATTCTTCACGAATTAGCAGCAAAAAGCATGCATATCTGCGGGGACATCGATGGGAAATTTGGCATAGTAGCCTTAACCACTAAGATAGACGATCCTACGCGTAAAACAAAACTAACTCGAGAAGAAATGCTTGCCGATATTAATGGTATTCTAAGGTCTAAAAGAGAGGCTAACCATAATCTTTCTTACACTAATATCAGTGATGCTAAATTTATGCAAGTTAGTCAGGACACTGAAAGATTTAAGGCAAGAGAAGGCAATTTCAAAATTGATATAGCTAAAGATGATGATCCACTAAAAAAATATCAAGCTACCGCTAAAGAAATAAAACAACTAGCGCAAAAAATGGCTGAATCTAAAAAACTATTCTCCATTAAAAAATATACTTGCGATATTATCGATGTAATCGATGGGCCCAACAATCAAGATTTACCCTTACTTTTTAAAGAATTAGAAAAAGAAGTGTGTAAAAAAGCTACAGCAGAATTTAAGCAACAATTAGAATTGCAGAAGGATGCTATAGAAAATATTAGTAGTGTTCAGCTTAATGAATTTAAAATGATCATTGGTGATCAGCTAGCTAACACAGCAAAAATTGATTTAGCTACAGCATTAGATAATTCCCGCAAAGAAGTATTTAAGAAAATAATCCTCCAAGAATTAAAAGAACAGGATCCCATCAAGGAATCAATGAAGAAATATGTTGAAGCAGTTATTGCTGCTACTAAATTTACCGACAAAGATTTATCTATCAAAGAAGTTAGTAGGCTTAATGAAGAAATGGCCAATCAATATTCATATCTTGACCCATTAGAAAATGCTAACAGAGCAAAAGTTTCAACGAAAGCTATAGTTAACGCAGCTGGAGAAAAAGAATATGGCCAGCTTCGCTATCATGTCGGCCAAACCGTAAAATGGGTATTTGGTAAATCAGATAGTCAACAGATTGATAAAATATTTACAGAAGTTTTTCCTGTTGCTAAAAAAACTGGCATTGTCCAGATTATCACTGATACTGCTACAGCAGTAAAAGACGGTATACTTGCTTTGAAGCCATCTTTTGCAGCTAAAGAGAAGGATAGGCAAAAGGTTGATAAGAAGATTAAGCGGTAATAGTAAAAAAAAGATCGCCATCTTTGAATTTAGCACGAACTAAATCTAAGGGTTAAAAGTTGTTTTTTGCCTTAAAACTAAAATCGTCCGTTACCCTTGGGACGCGGAGCGACCCGAGGGTCCAGTTAAAATCTTTTAAAAGTCTTCAGTTACTCAGGAATGTATAAGAGAATTCAATTGGACCCTCGGCCTTTGGCCGAGGGTGATGGCCTCGCTTAACTGTATTCAATGTCCATTTCCTAATTATTGGTGACGGCCTCAGCTACCTAATCTCCAACTACCATCCCTTTAATCCCTTTGAGTCATTCCTTCAAATACTTCATCCCAAGTGCCGGTAGTAGCAGCTTTGGTATATTCAGTTACTCTGTTTTCAAAGAAATTAGCATGTTCAACACCATTTAAGATTTCATCAAGCCATGGTAGAGGGTTAGTTTCCACCATATAGATTTCTTTTAATCCCAATTGCATTAAACGACGATCAGCAATATAACGAATATAGCGCTTAACTTCTCTACCGGTTAAGCCCTGGATATCACCAACTTCGAAAGCAAGATCAATAAAAGCATCTTCAAAATGGACGATAGTAGCGCAAGCCTCATACAAAGTACTGCGCATTTGTTCATTCCAAACTTCAGGATTTTCTTGAATGAAGGTTTTAAACAAACGAATCATTGAGTTAGTATGTAAAGTTTCATCCCTAACTGACCAAGTAACAATTTGCCCCATTCCTTTCATTTTATTGAAACGTTGGAAGTTAAGCAAAATAGCGAAAGATGAGAATAACTGCAATCCTTCAGTAAATGCTCCAAACACCGCTAAAGTTATGGCGATATCTTCTTTAGTATCAGTATTAAAGCGATGCATATAATCATATTTATCTTTCATTTCTTTATATTTTAAGAAGGCTTGATATTCGGTTTCAGGCATTCCTATCGTATCTAGTAAATATGAGTAAGCGGCAATATGAACAGTTTCCATATTTGAAAAAGCTGATAACATCATCTGTACTTCAGTTGGTTGAAAGACCTTAGCATAATGCTTCATGTAACAATTATTCACTTCAATATCAGCTTGGGTAAAAAAGCGAAAAATCTGAGTTAATAGATGCTTCTCACCAGAGGTAAGGTTCTGCTTCCAATCTTTTACGTCATCTGATAATTGCACTTCTTCAGGTAACCAATGGATTTTTTGTTGAATATGCCAAGCTTCATAAGCCCAAGGATAATCGAAAGGTTTATAGATTGGTTTTGCATCTAGTAATGACATTTTTTCCTCTTAATTTATATTCTTACTTTGTTCTAATTACGCGTCATCCCTGACGGAAGCGCGAAGCGCTGAAGATCGGGGATATCAGGAGTATTCTTCTTTACGAGACCCCCGGTCACGCAGCGCTTTTAGCGCTGCTTGCCAGGGATGACGCTTAAACTATATATTCAACTCCCCTACTGACAAGACAAGCATTCATCATATTTCCCTACTTGTTCTACACTTGCAGAATTATCTATTGCCTTAGTAAAATCATATTGGGTTGTTTGTACTTGATGTGATACTTTATCCGCTCTTTGGATAGAAGTTGATCGACAATAATACAAACTCTTTACCCCTTGTTTCCAAGCGCTATAGTGAATATGATGTAAGTATTTCTTACTAACATTACCCGGTAAAAATATATTTAATGATTGAGCTTGATCAATAAAGTCACTACGATCAGCAGCAAATTCGATCAACCAACGCTGATCTATTTCTGGAGCTGTTTTAAATACATCTTTTTCCGCTTGAGTTAAGAAGTCTAATTGTTCCACTGAACCTTCATTAGTTGAAATATTAGACCAAGTCTGTTCATTATTTTTACCTTTTTCTTGGAGCAGATTAACCAAATGCTTATTACGCACGGTAAATGATCCAGACAAAGTTTTCTGAGTAAAACTATTAGCAGCATAAGGCTCAATACCTGGCGATGAATTGCCACAAATAATTGAAATTGATGCGGTAGGCGCTATAGCTGTTTTATTGCTAAATCTTTCCATAATATTACATTCAGCAGCATCTGGACATGGCCCCTTTTCGATAGCTAATTCTTTAGAAGCTAGGTTTGCTCCGTCATAAATATGCTTAAAGATTTTCTTATTCCATACTTTGGCGACTACTGATTCGATAGGAATCATCTTAGACTGTAGAAATGAGTGGAATCCCATCACCCCAAGACCTACACTACGTTCACGCATTGCTGAATATTTGGCCTGCGCCATAGAATCTGGAGCTTTATTAATAAAGTCTTCTAGGACGTTATCTAGAAAACGCATCACGTCAGGAATAAATTCTGGCACATTATGCCACTCATCATAATATTCCACATTTAGTGAAGATAAACAGCAAACTGCTGTACGCATATTACCTAGATGATCAAGACCAGTAGGTAAAACAATCTCACTACAAAGATTAGACATTTTAACTTTTAAGCCTAATTGCTTTTGATGAGCTGGAATTTTATCATTAACATGATCAATATATAATACGTAAGGTTCACCTGTCTCAATTCTAGTAGTAAGTAGTTTAATCCATAAATCACGTGCCTTTACTGTCGACATCACAATCCGATCTTTAGGACTTAGCAAATCCCAATCTAAGTCTTGTTCAACTGCATGCATGAAAGCATCGCTAATTGAAACACCATGGTGAATATTTAATGCTTTACGGTTAGGGTCACCACCTGTAGGCCTACGAATATCAATAAATTCTTCAATTTCTGGGTGATCTATGGGTAAATACATTGCTGCGCTACCACGTCTTAAACTACCTTGAGAAATAGCCAAAGTCATTGAATCTTGCACTTTTATAAAAGGGATGATTCCTGAAGTTTTTCCACTACCCTTTACTCTTTCACCAATTGAACGCACATTACCCCAGTAGGTACCTATTCCTCCCCCACGTGCAGCAAGCCACACATTTTCATTCCATACATCCACAATACCTTCTAAACTATCTTGCACTTCATTTAAAAAACAAGAAATCGGTAAACCTCGACCTGCTCCTCCATTACTTAGTACTGGCGTCGCTGGCATAAACCATAAATTACTAATATAGTTATAGATTCTTTGTGAATGAGCTTGATCGTCGCCATAATAATTAGCAACCCGAGCAAATAAATCTTGATAACTCTCATCTGGTAACAAATATCTATCTTTTAAAACAGCTTTACCGAAATCAGTTAGACGATTATCAACTTCATTATTTATAACTACAGATCTATTTTCTTTCATTTTTTGTAACTCTTATTTATTATTTTTAAGGAATAACCTGAGTATATTTTTTTATAAATAACCTGTCTACTAAATAATAGATATTGTACAAAATTTTTTTAAAAATACTATATATAGTAGTATTTCGGATAAACGCTCGAAAATAAGAGTAGCAAATCATCAGCAAAAAAGTTAAAAATATCAGATGAAACTTGCGTATAACTAATAAACTTGGCATATTTAATTAATAAAGACTGTTGCATGAGTTGTACTTAAAGCATGTGAGGTCGTCATCCTTGCTGCTAGCTTCAGCTAGCGGCGAGGATCCAGTTAAAATCTTTTAAAAACCTTGAGACTCAATGTTATTTAAGAGATTTATACTGGACCCTCGGCCTTCGACTAAGGGATGACGTCATCGCTTTGTCTGTACAATTTCTCCATATAAATAACGTCATGCAACAGTCTTAATAAAATATCCATATAATGAGACTTAAAAATAATATGCATCATCAACCATCAGAAGTAAGCTTTTATCGACTTACTACTTTACCAATAATTAAGGCAGCCCCTAAACTAATTGAAAAAATATATTATTCTGGGCAAAAATTAGTGGTGGTAGGCCAAAATGAGACAATGATTAAAAATATCGATGATGGCCTATGGTCTTATAGTACTAAGCACTTTATTCCGCACGGCACTTCCACTGATCCACATCCAGATGATCAGCCAGTTTATTTAACTGTTAACTTAGAAAATCCTAATAAAGCAACTATTGCTATGGCTTTAGGCCTTGTTAAACTTACTGAATTTCAAGTAGATAAAAAATTATATATGTTTGATGGCAATGACAAAGAACAATTAGAATTCGCTAGAAATAAGTGGAAATTATATAAGTCAAAAGGAGTTATCATTAATTATTGGCAACAAAAAATGGATGGCTCTTGGGAAAAACAGGAATAAAATATCGCACATATTTGCTTGAGTTTTCTTGTATCCTGGATTAAGATATGACTGATATATCGATGACTTTTGTTGACATAAAGATTGCTACGAAAACAATATGATGACGTCACCCTTGGACGAGCAATAGCGAAGTCCGAGGATCCAGTAAAAATCTCTTAACCTATTTAGTTTTAAAAGGTTCCAACTGGATTCTCGCCTTTGCTAACGCAAATGCAAGAATGACTACCTCGCCTGACTTTTATCGATAGCTTCTATCAATACTAATATAGGTTTTTAACTTGCATAAATTTAGAATTAGATATTTTTTACTCACCTTAACCTGCATAGGTTTAATATCCTACTTTTGCTATCATATGGTAAGAGGAGGTAGAGGAATTTTGGCATTTTTTAAATTAAACAGTCAAATTGAAGCTATGCATACAGAGCTTGACTCAGTTAGAGCTGAGCGCTTAAACCTTGAACACAAAACCAATTTATTAAAATCAGATTCGTTGGACCTAGATTTACTAGAAGAACAAGTAAAGAAAAATTTGGGTTACGCTAAACCTCAAGAAGCTCTATTTATCGACAGCGATAAATAGTATCAATTTTCACGTTATATATAACACATCTATTCTATAAATGCTCAGTTATTATTGCCCCCTAGAATAGCTTCACAGTTCTAGATTTAATCCTTTTGAAGGTTTTTTGAGTGCTTGATGGGCATTTTCTAAAATCTTTAAAGCACTAGGATCAATTTTATCCATAGAATGCTCTAATCCTGCAAATTTTAAAGCTTTTTTAACACCTAGTAAAATGGCATTACTAATGAAATTTTCTTCTCTAGTTTCGCCAGCTAACTGATTAGGATTGATAATTTTATACAATTCATAATCTGCTGCTTTTTTTAAAAATTCTCTGAATTGATGCTTATGTTTTTTATTAAGGAGTTCTTGCGTGCTAAGATCCTTCACGCCTTCTATGCTAGCTCCGATATTACTTAAAACCGTAAAAACGAATACTTGTACCATCTCATCAACAGATTTGATCTTACGTTTAGGTAAGCTATGAGCCACCCCTTTAAAGCGAAGTAATAAGATTCTTTTTTGCTCTGGAGTTAATGAATCAAACGATGGAATTTCCTCTACATGCTTAGCAAAAAAGTTCATCATATTTTTCATCATAGCAATAACTTGATCTTCTAAATCATCAACATTTATAGTACCTAGGTTAGCTAACAGGGTAGCAATTTTATTTTTGAGATCTTGATTGTCAGATGCTAAATCAACGAAACCAGATTCTTCTTCTAAATAATTATCTTTTGAATTAAGCATAGTATTATAGTTTTTTTAAGGAACCTACTAGATATTATATTGCATCTCTAGTATAAAAGATATTAGGAATATTTTAAAATTAAGAGAAAAAATGTTAGTCACCGCCAACCTCGTGATAATGCAAATAATTCTACCCTTAATAGCTGGGCTAGGATTATTTTTACTGCCTAAACGGTTTAGCTGGTTGTTTTCTGCTGTAGCCATCAGTATAACCGCTCTTATAACTTTATTATTATTTAAAACCACTCTCAGCTCTGAGTCAATATATTACCATTTAGGCAATTGGTCTTCATCAATTGGAATTGAATATAAAGTAGATCGGCTAAATAGTTTTTTTATGCTAATAATTTCCATAGCAAGCTTAATTAATATATTTGCTATGAGAAGTTTAATAAATCATGAACTTGACCCTAAAAAACTACCATTATTCTTTGGCCTATTTTTAATAGCTTTAACCGGTTCATTAGGTATCTGCATCTCTAATGATATTTTTAATATCTATGTTTTATTAGAAGTGAATGCTATTGCTAGCTATGCACTCGTCGCTTCATCAAGACAAAAAGAATCAACTAAAGCTGCTTTTGACTATCTAATCTTTGGTACTATTGGCTCCACTATGATTCTCTTCGGTATTGGTTTTATCTATGCTTTGGTTGGTTCGCTAAACCTAACTATTATTAGCGAATCAATGCCAGCACTTCTTGATAATAATGCAGCTAAAGCTGGAGTAGCATTAATGCTATTTGGCATTTTAATGAAGGCAGCTTTATTTCCTTTAAGTAACTGGCTAGTAAATATTTACCAAGGAGCACCTTCTTTTATTGGAGCAATGCTTGCATCCACCTCTAATAAGGTAGGAATTTATTTACTGCTGCGCTTCTTTTTTGAGGTATTTCACCTTCATCAATATCCCTTTGATTACCTTAATATAATTTTGTTACTATTAGCTATTGTTGCGATTCTTACTTGCGCTGTTTTGGCATTACGTCAAACTAATATCAAAAGATTTTTAGCTTATTCTAGTTTAAGTCAAGTAGGTTTTATTATTTTTGCTCTAGCTTTAGCGAACAAATTTGCAGTTTCTGGGGTATTAGTTTATTGCCTTACTCACGCACTGGAAAAAACAGTTTTATTTTTAGCTGCTGGTTATTTTATAGCTTGCGCTTCAAACGAAGAAATTAGAAGCTTCGCTGGTTTAAGAAAAACTCATCCTCTGCTTTGCTTGATTTTGATTATCAATTTACTTAGCACCATGGGAATACCAATGACCGCTGGCTTTGTCGGAAAATGGCTACTCTTTAAAGCATCACTTGATACTGATCTGTGGTATATTTTAATCATGCTAGTGGCTACCATCTTTACTTTTTCTTACTCCTTTAAGTTTATTGAATTATTAATTTTCAAAAAGCCAGAAGATGAAGCAATAGTCCATCCATTAAAAAATGGTAAAACTTGTTTATGGGTTCTAACTATTGTAACAAGCTTAAACTTATATATTGGTATTTATAACCAGGATTTACTGGATATAGTAAAGCATATAAGCCAAACGATATTGCCATGATTA
>CANDYO010000020.1 GCA_947424995.1 Rickettsiales bacterium
GTAGCAAGAAAGTTAATTGTAATCATTAACTTCTTAGTTGAGAAAAAAACAAAATGGAATGACAATTATGAAAAGAATACGATAACTGCATAAAATATTTGACTTTAAACACGGTAGATCCCCGGTAACCAAGCTTTGCCTGGTTCCGAGGATGACGCCGAATCTGTAACTGAGTTAGTAAACTTTCATAGGAATGACTAACTCTAGTTTTAAAACTAAAAGCTACTTATCTTTCCAACTTACCTTTATATTTTTCCCATAGATCAGGGCGGCGGAGTTTAGTATTTTCAATGGCATTGTTGAGGCGCCATTGCTCTATTTGGCTGTGATGTCCGGATAATAGCATTTCAGGTACTTCTCTTCCTTCCCAAATAGCAGGTCTAGTATATTGGTCATATTCCAATAAATCTTGATACTCACCCATAGCAAAGCTTTCTTGTGCATTAGCTAGGGAATTATCAATTACTCCAGGAATAAGCCGGGCGCAACTATCTATAACCGTTAAAGCTGCCATTTCACCGCCAGATAAGACATAATCACCAATGCTATATTCAACAAAGTCATATTTATCAAAGATTCGTTGATCTACACCTTCATAACGTCCACAAAGCATTAGAATATTATCATAACCTATCAATTGATGAGCAATCTCTTGGTTAAATTTCTCACCTCTAGGGCTAAAATAAATCATTTTTTTTATAGGCCGCAGTGCAAGCGCTGCATCAATAGCTCTGCCAACAACATCTGGCTTCATTAGCATTCCAGCACCACCACCAAATATCTTATCATCAACACTTTGATGCTTATCCAAAGCATAGTCACGAATATTAAATAAATTCAAATTAAATAGATTTTTCTCAAGAGCTTTTCCAGCCAAAGAATGAGCTAAAGGTCCTGGAAATATTTCTGGAAATAAAGTTAATATGCTTACTTGCCAATTATTCATCTAGAAAAAACTCTTTAACGCATTATTGATACTATAGCGACTATGAATATGCACACTAATCACTAAACCAAAACCAATCAAAATAGTAGTCATCATGGTCCCTCCGTATGAAAGCAGTGGCAAAGGCACACCCACAGCTGGCAATAGTCCCATTACCATTGCTACATTGATAAAAACATGCAGAAAGAACATACTCACCACTCCCATCGCAAGCAATCTACCGAATTTAGATCTAGCATTTAAAGCAATGATATAACAATAAAATATTATCATCGAAAATGCTATTAACACTAACCCTGCCCCTAAAAAACCCCATTCTTCGCTGATCATGGTAAAGATAAAATCGGTTTGATGTTCTGGCAAAAACTGTAATTGACTCTGGCTACCCTGCATAAAACCTTTACCAGTAAATCCGCCAGAACCAATAGCAATTTTAGATTGGATAATGTTATAACCATCACCTAAAGGATCTCTAGTCGGATCAATAAAAGTAAGAATTCTATTCTTTTGATAATCATAAAGAAATTGCCAAGTTAATGGAATAGCTATGCTAAACGATATAACTCCAGCTATAAAAACCCATTTTTTTACTCCAGCTATAAAAAACATAATCACCCCAAGCATCAATAAAATCATTGCTGTGCCTAAATCTGGCTGCTTAATAATCAAAGCTATTGGAATAATTAGCATAATACTGGGGACAATTAAATGCTGCAAGTTTATAGATTTATCACCTAAGTCATGAAAATAACGAGCTAGGGCAAAAATAATACATATTTTCATTAATTCAGAAGGCTGCAGCTTCATTACCCCCAAATCAATCCAACGAGTAGCCCCCATGGCAGTATAGCCAAGTAAGTGAACTACTAATAACAAAGCTAGAGCTATATAGTAAAATAAATATGCAGATTTATACCAAAATCTTAAGTCAATTAAACCTATAACAATCATTATCGGCATAAAAATGGCGAAATGAATCATTTGTCTGGATGCCCAAGGAGAAAAATGTCCTTGGGCTGCAGAATACATTAAAATAAAACCAAAACACGCGACTAGAGTAACAAGAAATACTAAGGTTAGAGGTAATTTTGATAATTTGTGGATAACTAAAGATGGTTTAATCATATTTTTAGATAATTTTCCTTAAAGAGGACGCGTCATCCCTGGCAAGCTGCTTGAAAAGCAGCGCGACCGGGGATCTCAGGAGTTTTATTCTTCATGAGATCCCCGATCTACAGCGCTCTTAGAGCGCTTTCGTCAGGGATGACGCCAAATCCGTAACCGAGTTAGTAAACTTTTACAGGAATGACGATTCCATATTTAAAAATGGATAGCTCGATTATAAGCACTTAACACTGACTCTTGCATCATCTCAGATAAAGTCGGATGCGCAAAAATGGTATTAATTAGATCCTCTTCAGTACCTTCCATAGTTTTATGAATAGCAAAACCTTGAATCATTTCAGTTACCTCTGTACCAATCATATGAGCGCCAAGTAGTTCACCAGTTTTACTATCAAAAATAGTTTTAATCAAACCATCAGTTTCACCTAACGCTATAGCTTTACCATTAGCCATAAATGGAAATTTACCAACTCTAATGTCTATTTTTTTCTCTCTAGCTTGTTTCTCAGTAAGACCAATGCTGGCAATCTGAGGCATAGAGTAAGTACAGCCAGGAATATTTAATTTATTGATTGGGTGAAGTTTCTTTTTTCCGGATATTTTTTCAGCAACTAAAATACCTTCATGACTAGCTTTATGAGCAAGCCATGGACCATGAATTACATCACCAATAGCGTAGATTCCAGGTTCAGCAGTTTCTAAGTATTGGTTAACACTTATACGACCATTTTCTATTTTGATCTTAGTTGATTCCAATCCTAAATTCTCAGTATTAGCAACAACTCCTACTGCCATTAAAATTTTCTCAGCTTTAATAGTTTGCTCTTTACCATTTACAACCAAAGTTGCCGTTAGGTCATTTTTATGTTTAGTGATTTTAGTAATTTGACTAGAGGTATAGATTTGCATACCTTGTTTAATAAAGGCCTTATGGGCTATATCTGCAATTTCTTCATCTTCAGCAGGTAAAATACGTTCAAACATTTCTACCAAAGTAACTTCAGCACCCATGTTGCGATAGAAACTAGCAAATTCCACTCCAATTGCACCAGAACCTACTACAATCAATGACTTTGGCATTGCCTTAGCAGTCATTGCTTCTTTATAAGTCCAAACAAATTCGCCATCTGGTTTAAAATCAGGCATAATTCTAGCTCTTGCTCCAGTGGCAATAATAATGTTTTTAGCTGAAATATTAACTATACCATCGGCTTGCACGACTTGAATACTAGCTTTACTTAAGATTTTACCTTCACCTATAATTACTTCAACTTTATTTTTCTTTAAAAGATGAGATATTCCAGAGCTAAGTTTATCTGCTACATCACGTGAACGCTTAATAACTTTAGTGAAATCAAATTTTATATTATCAGCACTAAAGCCAAATTGCTCAAGATTATGTAGCAAATGATTTACTTCTGAACACTTAAGCAAAGCCTTAGTTGGAATACATCCCCAGTTCAAACAAATTCCACCTAAATGCTGTTTTTCAACTATGGCTACTTTTAAACCGAGTTGAGCTGCACGGATAGCCGCTACATAACCACCTGGCCCTGCACCAATCACTACTAGATCGAAGTTAATCATTTAATTGCTCTGCTTATGTTGATTTGAAAAATGTACGCGTTACATTTTGGTTACGAACGTCATTGCGAAAAAAATATTTTATTGCATTTGTGCAGAAAATATTTTTTGTAGCAATCAATAAATATCTAGACCGGAGGTCTGCGTAAACTTTTGTAGCCCTTTCAGGGCTATTTTTCTAACTGGATCGCCACAATTCATGTTTCCTGCAAATGCAGTGAAACATGAATTGTGGCGATGACGTAGCTAAAAGGCAACTATTTAAATAAATTCAGCTACTAAACTAATTATTTCTTTACTACGATATTATCAGTTTTTTTATCAATAGCCGCAATTACTTGGCTAGTAATGTCAATCTTTGGATCAGCGTAGATCATGATTTCCACTGGAAATATTTGAGTATAGCTATTTTCTTTAGCTAGATCAGCAATCACAGCAAGTGCTATATTATTAAACTCATTCAAAGCATTTTGTTGCATTTGCTCAAGATCGCCAGCTTCTTTTTGCATAGCTTTACGTGAATCATTCAATTTAGTATTAAATGCTGCTTCTTTTTTAGAAAAAGCTTCTTTGCTAAGAACAGTTTTTTGTTTATCCAACTCTACTTTTTGATTATCAAAATCTTGCTGTAACTTAGTAACTTTATCTTTAAATGTATTTTGAATATCACCCAGCTGTTTAGCTATAGATTGGCCAGCTTTGGTTTCCATTTTAACTTTATCTACATTCACTGTAACTGTAGAATTTTTATCATCAGCTAAAGCAGAAAAACTGATAGCTATAACAGCAACTAGTGAAATAATAAGCTTTTTTAACATGTATTTTACTCCTAAAAAGTGGTTTTAAATGAGACATCGAAATGTCTTTCTTTATCAAAATTAGTTTTAGTCATTGGGACTGCGTAGTAGATTCTAACTGGTCCCATAGGAGTTGTAAAGCCAATTCCTGTACCTACAGAAGATCTAATTTTTTTACTATCCCAGATTTGAGCATTAGTGTTATTATCAACGTGGTACAAGCTTCCAGCATCGACAAATACCGAACCAAAAAGTCCTAATTCTTTACCAAAACCTAATGGGAATTTTACTTCAGCAGTACTGGTATAATAAATATTACCACCTAAAGCTTCATCATCACTTTGTCCTCTTGGACCTACCCCATAATAATTAAACCCACGTAAACTTTCTCCACCTAAAAAGAATCGATCGTTAATGTTAACTTCTTGATTATCTAATCCGTCAATTACACCACCTTCTGCACCCAAAACCAATACTATATCATCAGTAATAATTGGGTGATAATAGCGCCCTTTAACCGTATGACGTAAGAATTTTGTACTACCACCTAAACCAGCTAAATCTTGCGATACCGTAACAATATAACCATCTACTGTATTAATAGCACTATCACGTTTATCGTAAACTAAATTATGACCAACCAAAGAAGTAGTAGTATGACCAGCTTGACTCTGAATTTCACTATTAGCACCACTTGAAATATTGCTAATCTCATTTTTAGTAAGACCATAATAGACATTATGTGCTAAATATTCAGTTACATCATAACCAGAACGAAGCACAAAACCATGCGCTTTTTGATCATAACTACGATACTGATGACGGTCATGTTCCATGCTTTGAGTAAATACATCAAACCCGCCAGATATAGGCATATCAAATATATATGGTTGAGTATAACTTAAATCGGCGTTAAAACGATATTGCGATTTAGAGAATGATAAATCAAGTTGTTGACCACTTCCCATTAAGTTAGGTTCACTAAAACCAATTTTTCCTATCGGACCATCAGTAGTAGAATATCCACCGGCAAGATTAATGCTAGAAGTAGATTTTTCCTGTACATCTAGATTTAAATTTACTTTATCGGGATCTTCAGTGGCTACCGTTTCAATAGTGGCTCTTTCAAAAAAATCTAGATCATTAATTTTTTGCTCCGAACGATTAATCTTAGTAGCATTGTAGGGATCTCCCTCAGCTAAACGAAACTCTCTGCGAATAACTTTATCCGCTGTTCGAACATTTCCTCTGATATTAATACGATTAATATATACTTTCCTGCTTTCACCGATATGGTAAGTAATATTTACCAATCTCTTTTCTTGATCTAAACTCATTTCTGGATCGATATCTACAAAAGCATATCCTTTATCATTAATTTGCTGAATCATCATATCGACAGATTTTTCAACTTTTCTCACATCATATACATCATTCTCTTTAGTGGTAATATCTGATTTTAGATCGCTTAAATTTATATTATTAGCCTTAAGATCTGAGACCAAATTAATTTGACCAAAATGATATTTATTTCCTTCATCCAAGGTTATAGTAATATAAAAACGCTCTTTCTTTTCAGAAACATTGGTAATTATTGAAATAATTTTAAAGTCTGCATAACCTCGAGAATGATAGAACCTAGTTAATAGTTCTCGATCATATTCTAGTCTAACTGGATTGAATTGATCACTACTGGAAAGAAAATAATACCAATGAGTCTCTTTACTGGATAATTCGGATTCAAGCCTACTATCACTAAATGCATTATTACCGACAAAAACTATTTTACCTATTTTAGCTAGAGGACCTTCTTCTATCTTATAGATCAAATCCACTCTATTCTGAGGTAAAACAATAATTTGAGGGATTACTTTTGCAGAAAAACGCCCATTCTTATTATATAAATCTATAATTCTATTTACGTCTTCTTGCACTTTAGCTTTAGTATATATAGACCTTGGTTTTAGAGATATTTCTGCTTCTAATTCTTTACTCTTAAGCTTTGAATTACCTTCAAATACTACTAAATTTATTTTAGGATTTTCTATTACCTTAATGTATAAAACATTTCCTCGTTCAGTTAAGTCAACTTTTTGAAAAAGATTACTAGCATAAAGCTTTTTAATAGAATCATTCAAATTATCACCAGTAAAATTTGCCCCTGGAGTAATATCAAGGTAAGATTTTATGGTATCTTCTTCAACTCGCTCATTACCTTGAATAACAATCTTATTAATAACTTCAGCGCTAGCAGTGAATGAGAAAAAGATAGCAAAGCTTAGAAAAAGAAATCTACGAATCATAATTAACCCTTGTGTCCAAATAAATTCAGGCTGTTTAAATCATTTAAAGTAACGAATATAGTTAACATTATTATAAGAATTAATCCTATTTGGAAACCATAATTTTGTATTTTACTCGCAATTTTTTTACCACAAGCTGCTTCTACTAGATATATGAGCAAATGCCCACCATCTAAGATTGGAATTGGCAGCATATTAATCAACCCTAAATTAACCGATAGCAATGCCATAAACCACAATAAAGATTGAAAACCTTGTTCTGCAGATTTTGCTGAATATTGAGCTATCTTAATTGGCCCACCCAATTCTTTAGCCCCTCTCTTGCCCATGATCATTTGTCCCATGGCTTTCAAAGTCATCAATGAAAGATTATAACATTCACTAACTGCTAGTTTACTAGCTGTAAATATACTTTGTTTTTCAAGCGTAACGTGGTCTGTAATAATTCCTAATTTATAACTTACAACCTCATTACCTAATAAATCTTTTTCAGTAAATTTTTCAGGCATGATCTGTTTTTTTAATAAACTGTCATTCCTATTTATTAGTAACTCAATATTATCACCCATATTCAGCGCCATAATATTCCTAATATCGTTAAAGCTTTTAATTTTTTCTCCATCAACTTCAATTACAACATCACCAGGATTAAGTTCAGCTCTACTAGCTGGACTATCGGGCACGATTTTACTGATTAATGGATCTGAGCTTGGATATCCATAAATCGTAAAAAACACCGTAAAAATCAAAGCAGAAAAAAGATAATTGGCCATCGGCCCTGCTACTACTATTGCTGACTTTGCCAACAATGACTTACAAGGAAAAGCTACTTTTCTATCTTGCTCGCTTAAGCTTTTAACCAGCTCTTCATCAGTCTGACTGGCAGCAGTTTTATCGCCAAACATTTTTACATATCCCCCCATGGGTATTAAGCAAAATTTCCAACGTGTACCATGTTTATCATTAAAGCCGAACAGTTCTTTACCAAAGCCAATAGAAAAAACCTCTACCTTTACTCCCGCTCTTCTAGCTACCCAAAAATGGCCGAATTCATGAATGAAGACTATAACAGTTAGAACAAAAATAAATGGTAAAATATTATATAATAAGGTGGATATTATTTCCATGCGTCTTAAATCTCTCTTTAATTTTTATTGTTAGTCGTTGTAGTTTATGTGTATATGCATCATCCCTGTACATGCTCACCTTTTCGGTTGCAAAGCATTAATAAATAAGTATTCGTCATCCCTGGCAAGCTATGCTGTAAGCATAGCGCGACCGGGGATCTCAGGAGTTTTTTCTTCACGAGGTCCCCGATCTCAAGCGCTTTTTAAGCGCTTTCGTCAGGGATGACGCTGAACTCATAACTTTCACCCTAATTTATCCACATAATCCAAAGCACATCTACTTACTAATTCCATTTGCGCTATAGTTTCTTCTAAATCATTTAGCTGCTTAAGTTCAATCTTCTCGAGCATAGCTTCAATCACTTGAGTAATTTGGATAAAACTAATTTTATCCTTTAAAAAAGCATCAACAGCTATTTCATTAGCCATATTAAAAACTAAAGGGGCATTGCTATTAATAGAATCCAATATGGATTCTAATATCTGCAGAGACTTAAATTTTTGATAGTCAGGGCGATAAAATCTAAGCTGACCAATCTTAGCCAAATCAAATTGATTAAACTCATCAAGAGTTGCTCTTTCTGGATAAAACAAAGCATATGAAATAGGAATTTGCATATTATGCGCGCCTAGCTGAGCAAGCATTGATCCATCTTGATAATTCACTATTGCATGAATAATTGATTCTGGATGAATAACTATCTTAACCTGTTCTTTAGCTAGTGGAAAAAGATAATAAGCCTCTATAACTTCTAGACATTTATTAACTAAACTAGCGCTATCAATCGTAATTTTAGCTCCCATTGACCAATTTGGATGCTTCAGAGCTTGGGATTTAGTAACAGATTGCATCTGCTCTAAGCTATATTCTCTAAATGGCCCACCGGAAGCTGTAAGAGTAATGTCTTTAACTAAATATGGCCGTTTACTATCAAACACTTGAAATAAACCACTATGTTCAGAATCTACAGGAATAATTTGCACTTGATGCTTTTTAGCTAAATTAGTGATAATACTTCCTGCACAAACCAAACATTCTTTATTAGCTAAAGCTATATTATTACCAGCTATAATAGCATTTATTGTAGGTAAAATTGCAGCAGCCCCAAGAATAGCCATCACGGTTAAATCAACTTTAATCTTAGCTACTTCGCTAATTTTATCTTCAATAACTTGAATATTACTATCTTTAAGATTTACTTTTAACTGATCTATTTTACTAGCATCACCTATACAAATATAACTAGGTTTAAGCTCTAATGCTTGCTTTGATAGTAATTCTACATTGCTATTAGCTACTAGAATTTTCAGCTCAAAATTATCGGGATTTGCTTTAATAAGCTTAACGGTATTCTCACCTATTGAACCAGTAGAACCAAAAATGGCGATGGTTTTTCTAACCATATTTAGTAAATTCCTTCATCTTGAATATCATCTAAGTTAACTTCAGTTGGATCAATTTGTTCATGATCTTCATCAACTGACTCATCATCAAGTCTTTCAGGAGCTGGTAATATTTGCTTAGGAAGCTCTATGCCAACATCAACTTGAGCTTTATTTTCATCGATAGGAGTATGATAATTTTTACGCTTAAATGCTTCATAAATAGAACCCTCTTGACTAGTCGTAGGTACCCCAGTCTCGTAATCAATTTTTACCAGTTTTATTCCATCTGGCATTTTAAATGGCTTGTCTGGTTGATCTACTAATGCCTCTTTCATAAACTCAACAAAAATAGGTTGAGCTACCATCGCTCCAGATGCACGAGCGCCTAAAGTTTTAGGATCATCATAACCCACAAACACACCAACTACTAAATCTGGAGTAAAGCCTATAAACCAGGTGTCTTTAGCATCATTGGTGGTTCCTGTTTTACCAGCAATAGTCCGCCCCAACTCTCTAATTGTCACTCCATTTTTAGTATGCTCAGTCACGCCTTCTAAGATAGAGGTAATTTGATAAGCTGATCTTGGATCAGTAACGTAACCTTGATTATCTTGAATATAAGGTATCGTATCATTGGCTGGAATGCAGTTAACACAAGCACGTTGATCATTGCTATAGATTAACTTACCATTCCGGTCTTGAATTTTATCGATTAAACTTGGGGTAACTTTACGTCCACCATTAGCGATTACTGCATAAGCATTAGTAAGTCTTAATGGAGTCGTTTCCATCGCACCAAGTACTATAGAATAATATGGCGGCGGGTTATCGCATATACCAAAACGCTTAGCAATTTCAGCCACTTTTTTAATCCCTATAGCTTGGGCTACTCTAGCTGTAATAGGGTTTCGTGATAATTCTAGTCCTCTTCTAAAAGTAAGCGGTCCTTTGAAATCATTATAAAAATTCTTCGGCCTCCATAATGGCAACCCTGGCCCCTGATCTATAGCAATTGGACTATCTAGAAAAATACTAGTAGGCAAAATACCATTTTCTAAAGCTGCTAAATAAACAAATGTTTTAAATGCAGATCCAGGTTGACGAATAGCTTGAACGGCTCGATTAAACTTACTATTATCAAAGCTATATCCTCCGACTAAAGCTAATACTCTTCCAGTATGAGGATCCATTGCTACTAGAGCTCCATTTATTTTTGGAATTTGCTCTAAATTATAATTTTTTTGGGTCTGATTTATATCCACCACAATAACATCACCAGGCTTAAATATATTAGTTAGTTTTTTTCCTGCGACCGCCCATTTACTAGCAGTCAGATTTAAAATATCTTTACTACCATCAACAAGACCTATATTTACTATTTTATCACTAACACTTAAAATTACTGCATAGCGCCATGGTTTAATATCAAGACCATTAAGATTAACTTCAGCTAACTTTTTAGGCCAATTTTCCTCAATAGTAATTTTAGCTACTGGACCTCGGTAACCGCGTTTGCGATCATAATTGATCAATCCATTACGCAAAGATTTTTCAGCAATTTTTTCTAATTTAGGATCAAGGCTGGTACGTACCATTAGGCCGCCTTCATATAAAGATTTTTCACCATACATTTGCGCTATTTTTTGTCTAACTGCCTCTGCATAAAAATCAGCTTTAGCCACTTCATCTCGATCACGATTATATAACTTAATTGGCTGAGCGATTGCGTGCAGGGCTTCCTCTCTGGTTAAGAAACCTTCTTCGTACATTCTTTGCAGCACCCAATTACGGCGACTAAGTGCGCGTTCAATGTTTTTATGTGGATTAAAATAGCTTGGCGCTTGTGGCAGCGCAGCTAAGAACGCCATTTCTTCTACATTTAATTCGGTAACTGATTTATTGAAATAATTTAAAGCCGCTGATGCAACTCCGTAAGATCTAGAACCAAGAAAAATCTGGTTTAAATATAATTCTAATATTTTATCTTTAGAAAAAACTCTAGTAATTCTGAATGAAAGGATAGCTTCTTTTACTTTACGATTAATCGATTTTTCATTAGTAAGCAGGAAATTTTTTACTACCTGTTGAGTAATAGTAGACCCCCCCACTAAACTTTTTTTCCCCTGACTCGCCGCAACAGTATTTTTAATGACTGCTCTTAATATTCCGGTAAAATCTATTCCTGGATGAGTATAAAAATTTTGATCCTCTGCTGATATAAAAGCATTAATCAACATTTTAGGCATCGCATCTATTGGCAAGAATAATCGATGTTCTTTAGCATATTCTTCTAATAATTTACCATCAGTAGCATAAAATCTAGTTACGATAGGGGGCTGATATACTTCTAATTGTTCATAGCTGGGCAAATCTTTCGAATTAATATAAAATAGATAAGCAACTCCTAGTCCTGCAAAAAGACATAGGTTAAATATCAACCAAAACATCCAGATAAAAAATTGACGCAACTTATAACCCCGATAATATTTTTATTGAACTACATTGTAGTTAAGTAGTTATCACGAAAAGCTTGGCGTCATTGCGAGGTTTTTGTTTCATTGCTGTAAGCAGGAAGCAAAAACCGTGGCAATCCAGGTAAAAACTATTTATAGCTTCTTTATAAAATATTAATGCAGATTCTACGAATCTATTTTTTAACTGGATCGCCACGATACGCGTTTCTCGCAATTGCGGTGAAACACTCCCCTCGCGATGACGTCAATTTTCAATTGACTATTATTATATGCTTTACTAATTACTTATAAATTAATCTCTTAAAAAAGCAAATTGTATCTGCTTTTTAAGTCAAAACCAACTCATATTATTTAACTCGTTCACACAAGTATCAGCAGCATCTAACTTGCTTAAATCAAGATCTTTGCAAATATAAATAACTTTAGCTACTTCGCCTAAAAGCAGTGAAGCATTAATTTTCTCTGGATTGGCTCCTTTAGCCATTATTTTTATATCTATCGGAGCATTTTTTAATCCTGCTTTGACTTGCATCGATTGAGATAAAGCATAAGGCTGATCAGTAACTATAGCTATCTTTAATTTAAAATTATCCTGATCAATAGCTTGTATAGTCAATTCATTTCCATAGTCTTCCCATGCTTGGCGAGCAGTATCAGTGGTATTCGCTCTTTTCCAGACTCCATTTTCTAACTTATCTTTTGCTTCAATCACTGGCTTGAACATAATATCTGGATATTTTTTTTGATACAACTCACTTGATTTAGCCATCATATCTGCTTCCGTAGGCCAGACTATTCCTAAATCCGTAAAGTGCTTTGTTGCTTGTGCGCGGCAGCGATTGGTTTCATCGGTAAATTCCTTATCAGTATAATTTTCACGATTATCTCTCATTTCAATTGCTTTAACAAAAATTTCACTGAATTTACTCTCTACTATTATAGTCGCTTTAACTATATCAATATTTTGCACGACAGCTAATCTTTCTGCTACAAAGCTAGTTGTCATTAACTCATGAATCGGCCATAATTTTCGCTCACTACCTAATAAATACACCTCTTCAGTAGCACCACTGGTTATGCCATGCGATAATCTTTCTTCTGCAGTAGCTTGAGATGCACCTAGTATAAACTTAATTGAAACATCTTTACCTTCACCAATTTCTTCTAAGAAAAAAGATAATTTAGTCAATATTTGAGCTCTAACTTGAGGATCTTTAATCTTATCACTGATCTGTTGTCTTTCTGAACCTTGAGTTATAAAACAGGCTTGTAATTGATCATTGTATAAAAATAATGCTTCTCTTGAAGAAGTGGCATTATTTACATCTATACTACAACTAGCAAGACTGATAGCTTCTAATACAGCTTCTTGCTGAAGCTCATCAAAACCACAAAAATCCATTACTACACTAGTATAAGACATGTTTTTCCAAATAAATTTATTGAGACGAATTAACAGGCACGTTAATTGGTTTACCTGTAAATGTCAAGGTTTCATCAAGAAACAAACCATCTCTCAATATTTATTTTATGATAAAATTCTTTACACCGCTTAAAAAATTTATAAAACAACTTGACCTTTGATTAATTTTAGTTAATTTCTGTAATATTATCCTTAAATTTAAGATATAAAAATAATATAAACAGGAGTGATAGAACATGACTATTAAAATTCGCGATATAGGTGGATACATAAAATTTTTAGCAAACTGCAAATCTAAAATAGCTCAAATGACTGCATGCATCTATGCTCAAAATATAGCTAAAAATGCTGGCCTAAATATAGCTAAAATGGATGGTTCTTATGTTAGCTCTTTTAAAAACGAAGCAGGTGACAACATAAAAGTATTATTTACTTACAAAGAAGGTTATACCGCAAAATATGATACAGTGTACCATAATAGCTCTCTTCATTCACATTCTCAACCATCTAAAAATATGGATAAAGATCTAAATTTATGCATAGATAAGTTAGGAGAAATCATCGATAACGCCCATTATTCTAAGCAAAAAGCCCTTTCTGTTGCAAGCTTTATCACAAACTTGTTAAATGAACAGGATAAATTTTTTGCCCAACTTTGGCAAGGTGACCTTGAGCTAAATACATCTTATCGCATTACAGGCGAGGTTCTGGCGTCAGGAACTAGAATTCAAATGGCAATATTTAACACAGAGGGAGTTAATACAGAGTCTCCCCGTCAAAATGCATTGAGCCCTTATAAAACAAGGATTTGATATTATAATTTTGTTGCAAAATCCATAAGAAAATGCTATAAATATGGTGTAAACCTTATGGATTTGTGTAAAAAATGCCAATAGAAAATATCACCCCATCCCAAAATCAAGGACGTCTTTTTGAAGAAAGATTGTCTAAAAAACTAAACCCAAAAAACAAACTTTATTGCCTAAGAGATTTAATCAATTGGTCTGAGCTAGAAGAGAAAGCTCTTTCTCATGTTGAGATTAAGCAATTTGGTAGAAACAGAAAAGATCATAGAGTAATGTTAGCTTTGTTGATGTTGCAAGCCATGTACAATGGTTCTGATAGTTTTACTGAGTCAGAATTAATGGAAAATATGTATTGGCAGTATTTTTGTGGTTACGAATATCTAGTCAAAGATCCAGAAATGTCAGAGGCGAGCATTAGAAGATTCCGTAATGTAATTGGTGAAAATGGCTATAATGAAATTATGAAGGAGCTGCTTCGCATAGGAATAAAAGTAGGCGCGCTCAAAAAAAAAGACTTGGAATCGGTGATTGTTGATACTACGGTACAAATTAAGAATATCAAACATCCACATGATGCGTATTTAATGGAAACGGCGCGTGAGAAAATTGTAGAGCTATGCAAGCGTTTAGAGATTAGTTTAAATGAAACTTATGCCAAATCTTTTAAAAAGAACACCATCCAACTATGGAAATATAGCCGAGATAGTAAAGTTAAAAAACGTTGGAAGACCTTAAAAAAACTAAAAACTCTACTTGGTCGCTTGATCAGAGTATGTGAGCGAGGTATAGCAAGTGCAGCAATTTCTTTATCTGCCGTTGATCAAGACATTTTAAATAGAGCTATTAAAATCCATGCCCAATCAGTATTGAAAAAACTTGAAAAAGAGGAATATAAAAAAGAGAATGACGTTTTATATAGCTTTCATGCGCCTGAAGTTGAGTGCATTGGCAAAGGCAAGCTAAACAAGCCATACGAATTTGGTAATAAAGTTGGTATTGCTGTAAGTGGTCGAGGCAATTTTATAGTAGCGATCAAGTCCTTTCATGGGAATCCTTACGACGGTCACACGCTAAATCAAACGATAGAAAGCTTACGAAAAATAGTTGATGAACCTTTACAAAAAGTGTTTGTTGACCTGGGTTACAGAGGTAGTAATTTTAGCGAGAAGAGCAAGATTTATACGCCTTACACGAAGAAAAAATTATCAAAAGAAGACAAGTTGATGCAAAAGCGCCGTAGCGCAATTGAACCAATTATCGGTCATTTAAAGAATTTTTGTCGGATGGGACGAAATTATTTAAAAGGTAAAACAGGTGATATAATAAATCCAATCATCTCAGCAATTGGTCTAAACCTGCGTCGAATAGCTAATTGTTTAGCTATAATGCCTGAACGCCGAACCACCTAGAAACCAAGAATTCCAGCCTCACTCAATAAAACAATTAAAAATTGTTATCCAAAAGCCCTACAAAAAATTGGCTATAAATACCAACTTCAAAACAAATTTAAAGAAAAATTTGATAGAATCGCATTTAGAAATAAAAAAGGTGGAATTTATAAAAAATTACCACCTAATTTTTTGTTATAAAATTGATTTTTGACGGAGAGACTCATAAAACCAGGCAAAGCCTAGTTTTACTTCGTTAGGGATGACGCCGAATCCGTAACCGAGTTAGTGAACTTTTACAAGGATGACGACTACCCTTGATTTTAAGCTGAGGGCACATCTTCTATTAATTTTATCCTATGGCTTAATAATAAAGCAGTTAACACCAGATTCTTTGAATTTTTTGCAAGCAGCATGAGCTGTGTTTTCATCATCAAATGGACCTACTTGCAGACGGTGGAAAATGCCTTTGCCTTCAATGTTTTTACTAGTTACATAATGCTTGTGAATTCCAATTAGCTTAGGGAAACGCTTAGAAAGATTGCTCCATTCTTTTTCAGCTTCGTTGCTAGACTTAAATGAAGCAACTTGTACCTTATAGAAAGTTTCATGCTTCTTGATGAAGCTAGATTTATTTTTAGCCTGCGTTTTAGCTGTAGGTTTAATGTATTCTTCAATCTTCTCTTCAGCCGCCTTTTCAATAGCTATAAGTTTAGCTATTTTCGGCTCTTTTTTTGTATCAGGTTTCGTAGTCTTAATAGGTTTAGATTGCTCTTTAGAGCTTGAAGTATTTATTTTGGCTGTATTTTCGTTCTCATCAATTTTAATAGCAGTAATGATTTCTTGTTTTTCTGATGAAAGATGATGAGAAGTTGATTTATCTTCAGCGATAATAGACTTTTTATCGATTGGCTCTTCAGAGGGAGGAAGAATTATTTCAATTTTTGTTTCATTTTTATGGCTACCATCAATAGTGTCATAAACAGCTTTATCCATATTATCAACAACCATTCCACCTGGATCTGAAGGCTTAACCTTTATTTCATCATGGTCTGCAGTAATTACAATTATGTCATCATCATTTTTATTTTTGTATGAATTATAGATATACCAGGCGGTAGCAATGAGTCCCGCTGCAACAAGAAAGATTGCTAATAAAGTAATAATATTATAGCCCTTATTTGGCTCTTCAGATAAATAATCATTTAAATCATCTTCGTTCATAATTTTTAGTCCTACATCTGCTCAATTGGAGTTATATTAAAAATTTTCAAACCAGAAGCAATAGTAATACTAACAGCTTTTGCTAACACAAGTCTAGCTAAACTTGTTTCAAAATTATCGTTGATAATGAATCTTAAATTACTATTTTCATTACCTTTACTCCAAAAACTATGAAACTGAGAAGCAAGCTCAATTAAGAAAAAAGCAATTCTATGTGGCTCTTGATGAATGCAGCTAAGCTCTACTATTTTTGGCCAGCTAGCCATTAATTTTATTAAGCTCAAATCTTCAGGGCTATTGAGTAGAGTTAAATCGTAATTACCGATTGCTAGTCTTTTAAAATATTCTGGATTTTGTTCATTAGCATTTTTTAAGATAGAGCTAACTCGAGCATTTGCATATTGAACATAAAATACTGGATTATCTTTTGATTGTTCTTTAACTTTTTCTAAATCAAAATCTAATATTTGATCATTACGGCGAGTAAGCATAACAAAACGGACTAGATCTTTATCTACCTCTTCTAGCACATCTTCAACAGTAATAAAAGTGCCTTGGCGTTTAGACATTTTAAATGGCTGGCCGTTTTGAAAGAAATTTACCAACTGGCAAAATTTGATCTCGAATTCAATTTCTTTACCACCTAACGCATAAGCTGCGGCTTGCATTCTTTTCTTATATCCCTGATGATCAGCGCCTAAAACTATAGTGATTTTTTTAAAGCCACGATCAATTTTATTTTGCATATAAGCGATGTCAGCCGCCGCATAAGTCCAATCACCATTAGGTTTCTGCAGAGGGCGATCAATATCATCACCAAACTCAGTGGTTTTGAATAACAGCTGTTCGCGTTCCTCCCAATCTTCAGGTAATTTTCCTTTTGGTGGAGCAAGTGTGCCACGATAAACTAAATTTTTCTGCTCAAGAGATTTAACTATATCAGCTATTTTATTTTGATCATGGAGAGTTTTTTCTGAAGTAAATATTTCATGAACAACTCCAAGCATAGCGAGATCATTTCTGATTAATTCCAGCATGGCGTTAATTGAATATTGTTTGATCAATTCTAATCGTTCTTGTTCTGGCATAGCTTGTAGATCTTTGCCATATTCTGCAAGTAATTTTTGTCCAACTGGGATTAAGTAATCGCCAGGATACAGGCCTTCTGGCATTTCACTTTTTTCACCAATCGCTTCTAAATATCTAAAATAAGCAGATTTTGCTAACATGGTAATTTGGTTGCCAGCATCATTAATATAAAATTCTTTGGTTACTAGGTAACCAGATTTTTTCATTACTTCGGCTAAAGAGTCGCCATAAATGGCACCACGACTATGACCAATATGCATGGGGCCAGTTGGATTGCAAGAAACGAATTCGATATTGATGTATTCTCCTTGACCTAAATCATTATCACCAAAGCTAGTTCCTTGGGCAATGATTGTGGCTAAAGTTTGATACCAAATATCTAGTTTAACGTTAATGTTAATAAACCCTGGTACTGCTACATTAATTTGTTCTATATAAGCTAATTTCTCTAATTCAAGTTTAATCAAATTGGCTATTTCTAGTGGATTTTTAGCTAGAGCTTTAGCGAGTAACATCGCAATATTAGTAGATAAATCGCCATGCTCAAGATTTTTTGGTAACTCAACAGATAGTTGTTTTTGGTTAGGAGTGATGTTAAAGAGTTTTTTAGCTATTAAGTTAACTTGTTGTTTTATTTCATCAAAGATGTTCATGTTTTTGTTTGTTCCGTTGTTTTGGTTAGCGATAGCGTCATATATGGACGCCGCGGTGAATGCAATAAAAATATTTCAACAAGCTCAGACTTTTAGGACTAATAGAAGCGGTCATATATTCGGTATCTAAGTACCATAATGGTTTCTGCATTCTGTTGGTTCTACCCTGGAGTA
>CANDYO010000021.1 GCA_947424995.1 Rickettsiales bacterium
TACATTTGGTAATGGTAGTGAAAGAGTTAATCGGTCTTTTAATTCTGATAAGCATAGATAGTCTATTTTACAGTGACGGAAATTTTTCCATCATGAAATTCTGCTACTAATTCATCACCAGGATTAATTTGAGTAATTGAATTTATAAGGTCATTATTACCATCTATTACTCTAGCAAAACCTTTAATAAGAGTTTTCTTATAAGCTTCTTGTTTTATCTTAGCTTTACTATCTAGCTTTTTAGCGATCCATAAACCTAAAGTGGCTATAATGGGAGTAAAAGCCATAGTTATAGTAACCACTAATAATAAAGTATTAGTAGCAATAGTAAACACTCCGCTTTTATCAGCAAGTCTAAAAACAACGAATGCAAGCTCGCTTCCTTGAGCTAAAAGTAAACCAGAATATATTGCCTCACCAAGCTTAAATTTAAAGGTTAAGCAAAGCAAAATAATTATAAGCGCTTTTAAAAAGATAAGACCACAGGCTAGAGAAGCAATAAGCGCAATATTATCTAAAACGAATCCTAGATCTATAGACATCCCTATTGACATAAAGAACAAAGCTAAAAATAAACATTTAAATGGAGCTATACTTTTTTCAGCTTGGCTATGAAATTCCGTTTCAGCTACTAATATCCCAGCAGCAAAGGCTCCTAAAGCTAAAGATAAGCCCATATAATGAGTCAGCCAAGCTGTACCTAGGGCGATTAAAACGGTAATCGCAATAAAAATTTCATTACTTTCGCTAAGGTTTAATGAGCCAATTATCTTAAATAATGGACGCAAAAATATTCTACCGGCTATAAAAATAAAAGCCAACACCAGTAGGCCTTTTAAAAAAGCCAAAGCTATTGGCATGCCAAAGTTACCATGCTCTCCAGCAAGAATTGGTACCATAACTAATAGCGGTACAACAGCGAAATCTTGCATTAGCAATATAGCTAAAGATAAACGACCGACTGGAGTTGACTGATCTTTATGTTCTGCAATAACTTGCAATACAATAGCGGTTGAAGATAGGGCCAGTCCGCCTCCTATTATCATAGCAGCTGATATTCCTTCTCCCATTGCGTAAAAAGCAAAACCTATAGCTAAGGCTGTAAACATTACTTGTAAAGATCCAAAGCCGAGTATATATCTGCGCATTTCTTTTAAGCGTTCAAAAGTTACTTCTAGGCCAATAGTAAATAGCAATAAGGTAACTCCAACTTCTCCTAAAAAATCTGTTTGCTCGGAGGTAATATAATTTAAGCCATGTTCACCAATAACTGCGCCAGCAACAAAATAGCCTAATACAGGGCTAAGCTTCATTTTTTTGAAGGCGATAACAATTATTAATGCTGCGAATAAAACAAGTAAGATATCGCTTAAAAAGCTCTCCTCTCCCATACTAGCTATCCTCTCTAAAATTCTTCACTGAAAATATATTCCTGGCAATATAATTGAATCACCTTCTAGTTGGTAATATTTATAGGCATTTTTTAAATAAAGTTGCTTAATTTTTAAGACACTAATATCTTTGTTTTCAGCAATCTCTTTTTTTATATCCGCTAGTAGATTAGAAATAATAACGTGACCCTTAGAAAATGCCATGATGCTGGTGTCCAGATTCAAAGAATCAAATATATTATCTAATAAGGCTAATTTCCCATAGTAATTATACTTGTAATGTAGTTCTTTAAGTGAGGTTGGCTTTATTGCACTACTAACATAAGCTCCACCTGTTTTATTGAGTAGATAAAAAATATGGATTATTTTTTTTGCTTGATCGTCGGTGGGGCTTAGTTCCAATGGTAATAAACCAGTATGACCTAATGGAATAATATTGAAATTAGAGTTTGCTTTCTGCCAATTATTTCTAGTTAGATTAGCTTCTGATTTAGAAAAGTCAGCTTGATCAAAATAAATATTTTGAGGAATCGTTGCTTCGATATTATATAGTAAATTTGTAGGAAAATTATTATTATACAATCTTTGAACGTCAAATAGTATTTGTCACTGCTTTGCAGTATTTTATAGATGCTTCCTTTAACAATATTATTATTGAACAGAGCATTGGCAAAATCATATTCAGGGATTAAAGAATTTTGATTATCAGCAAAGTATAAGCTCATAGTTTCTGGTTGTACTATTATTTGACTAGCCAATCTTGATTTATTGCGAAATAACTCACTTAAAAAATTTAATACTGGCATATTATTGACAAAATACATTGGAATATTATATCCAGCTGGTAAAATAATGCTGTTATATTTGAGTTGCTCTTTTGACTCAAGAAAGCTGAAGACTCCATCACTGTATGGATACATGGTTCTAAGTACTGCTAAATTACTTAAAGAACGGCTAAATTTGCTCCAACTATTACTATAATTTTTTTCAAAATCTTCTTCTGAGTTTTGCCAATTATTTCTAATATTATCCAGAGTATATTTAAAAATAGGGTGATTAGGTGCTGCGGCAATCATACTAGTGCCAATAGTAACTCGTTTTTTGTTTAAGGCTGGAGGTTCCATGTTGGTATAAAAATCATACTTATAATGAAGGTCTTCAAAGCTTGCATAGCACTCTATATCGGCGTCAATATATAAACCACCATAGCGCTGAATGATTTCATAGCGAGCAAGATCTTTTCGCTCTGAATTACTGCGCGCTAGTATATATAGATCTTTACTAGCAAAATCTTCTTTTAAGATATCTTGCTCGGTCCAAATTTTTACTTGCCAATCTGGATGGTATTGGCGCCATGTTTGTAAGAAATAGCTGTAATTTTGAGGAATAGGGCCATTTACTAGTTGAATTTGATGAATGATTTTTGGAATGGTTGGAGTTAAACTTAATGGAATTTTGCTTGGCTTAAGTCGTTCATAATTTTCTTTCAGTAACTTTATTTTTGCATCGGCATCTGGCTCTTTATAGTGAGCTGAGTATTTATTCATAAGATCAAAGCCATTGGATCGATCAAAATCCACATCGCTAAAACCAAGACAGCTAATGCTTATAAACAGCAAACATAAATTTATTATTCTATAAATATATTTCATATTTACTCTCTAAAAGCATTATAATAAAGTCTTAAATTATTTACATTTATTAATAAATTAGATCCGGATTATAAGTTATAATTGTCTTTATGTCAAGCGCTTATAATTGCACTCGTATAAGCTTACGATATATAAGACCTTAAGTGGTACTACTAGCTGGACGTACTAAATCTCTTATTTTATTGATTGGTTTATCTACAATAAGTACAACTAGTATACTTAAAGCTATCGAAATAAAATAACCGATGATGAAAATAGCTATACCTCTATTATAGGTTGGGGTCCCTAAGATGTGCCAACCTATATAAGCTCCTAAATAATGAGCTAAAAACATTGGATAAGATAAATCTCCTACCCATTTACACCAATAGTTTAAATTATTTGATGGTTTTGATTTATGTAATATAAACACAGCGAAGAAAGCTATTATATTATTTAAGTAGTAATATGGAGTCTTTAGTAAATCATGACTATTTAAAGATATATACCAATTTATAGAAAAAGCGCATATTATAAATATCAGTATAGTTAGTTGCTGAATGTTAGAATTAGGGAGAGATACTTTAACTTTCTCTCTTAAGTAATATGCAATACTACCCATACTAAACGGTAGCATTGCGGCTGAAATAGGAGAGTAGTTTAAACGAATATCCGTACCTGAATAAAAAACCCAAAAATGCCATAAGCTAGCAGCAATAAAAGAAACGGATGCTAGCGTTAAATTTCTAGCTGTAAAGAGCCATAAAATTCCGTAACAGATTATTTCAACTCCTACTGACCAAGCAGAAGGAATCAGTCGGTAGCGTAAAACATCACTATAGAAAAAAGAATTAACAGGGGTTACGACAACCAAATTATCAGCTAAAATAGCCCATGGAAATAGTAGCGCATTACCCCAAAAATCCCACTTTTGTAATTCTCCACTCCAAGACATGTGAAACGAAGACAATCCAGTAGCTCCTATTGTGAATATATGCAAGTATAAAGCTAAGATTGTTAAGGCATAGAATGTAGGGTATAATCTTAAAAATCGATTTGTTGTAAATCTTATAAAATCGAATTTATAGGTTTCATTTAAAACCAAAGTTATCAAGTAGCCGCTGATGAGATAAAAAAAATTTAATGATAGTCCACCTAGGTTTGGTAGTAGCTGCGTTAAATGACAAGCTATAACGCAAGAAGCTAAAAAAAATCTGAGAGGTCCAAGCATTTATTTCTGTAAAGTGATTTTAAGGGTTACTATAGTAACATAAACTAAATATAAATAAATAGCAAAAAATATTAAAGATCTTATGCTGCTCGGTTCAAATTACAAATTCTCTTGCATCTGGATAACAATTAAGTATCTTTGACTAAAGTAAAGCCATTTAAAAAAGAGAATTATATGATTTCTAGACCTATATTTAAAAACTTCTCAAGTCGGGCATATGAATTCGTTCTGCTTAGCATGGTCGTGATAATATATATTTGCGTTTGCGCGGAAGCAGATATGTATGTTCCAGCTTTTCCTCAAATGATCAAATATTTTAATATTGCTGAAAATGAAATTCAGTTAGTTCTAAGTATAAATTTCCTAGGCCTATGCATTGCAAGTATTTTTGCGGGTCCTCTTTCTGATAGCTATGGTAGAAGAAAGGTGATTTTAGGCGGTCTTTTCATGTTGATGATTAGCAGTATAATTCTAGTAAGTATTGATGATTTTAAGGTGCTATTATTTTGGCGTTTTATTCAAGGAATAGCTGCTGCTGTGCCTATGGTATGTGCAGGCGCTGTGTTTATGGATCAATATTCAGGGGAGAAAGCTAGCAAATTGATTGGGTTTATCAATGCAGTAATTACTGCTGCAATGGCAGCAGCTCCCGTAATTGGTGCTTATATATCTGAAAGTTTTGGTTGGCGAGCTAATTTTGTTGTAGTAATGCTGCTGGCGGTAATTTCTTTTTTTGGATTTTTATTACTGATTGAAGAAAGTTTAATGCCCAATTTGAAGAGAAAATTAAATTTTATTTCTATCGCTAAAGATTATGTTAAAGTTATGAGTAGTTTGCCGTTTATTTGTTACGTAATGCTTGCTTGCCTTCCTTTTATTGTTATCATTGTTTATATTACCAATTTATCAGTGATTTTTGTTAATCACCTTGGTATTAGTTTGGTTGATTATAGTTATTATCAAGCTAGCACCATGGGAACTTTTGTAGTATTTTCATTGCTATCAGTTAAATTAATTGATGCTAAGGGCGTAAACTTCACTAAGAATCTTGGTGCTGCTTTATCGATTATTGGTTCTGTTGGTTTGCTTATTATTAGTTTAGTTGATCATACTTCAGCTATGCTGATTTGTGTTTCTATGGCTATAATTGCAGCAGGCGGCTCAATGATGACTGGTACTTTTGGAGTAAAAGCATTATCACTTTTTCCAGAGATAAATGGTACTGCTATGGCAGCTTGCACTGCGATTAGATTGTTATTAATCGCTGTTTTTGTATTTATTAGTGAAATCTATTTTGATGGTACTATTATACCAATTGCCTTTATCATTGCAGGATATACTTTTTTCACAGCAGTTTTTTATGGCTGGTTATCTCTTAAAGAAAAATAAGAATTATGTCAATTAATGCTCTCAAACAAGCATCAGCAATAGCAAAAATTAAGCTGCTAGCGCAAGATGATTTAAACGCTATGGACTTAGTGATTAAGACTCGTCTTCTAGCTAAAGAGAAATTAGTACAAGATATTACTTATCATATTATCAGTTCTGGTGGTAAACGCTTAAGGCCAATTTTATCTATTCTGAGTGCTAAATTATTTTCTTACCAAGGTATGCGCCATATCAATTTAGCAGCAGCTGTTGAATTTATTCATACTGCTACCCTGCTTCATGATGATGTAGTTGACCATAGTAATTTACGTAGAGGGAGACCTACCGCTAATCAAAATTGGGATAATAAGTCTAGCATTCTAGTGGGTGATTTTTTATTCAGCCAATCTTTCCTTTTGATGTCTGAAGATAATGATTTAAGAGTGCTAGAAATTTTATCTAAAGCCGCATCTATTATTGCTGAAGGTGAAGTGAAGCAATTAACTTCGATTGCTAACTTAGAAGTTACGATTGAAAAATACCTACAAATTATTTCGGCAAAAACAGCTGAACTATTTGCGGCTGCTTGCCAAGTTGGTGCAGTGGTGGCTAAAGCTGATCAGCAATCACAGTTAGCTTTGTATAATTTTGGCTTGAATCTTGGCATATCTTTTCAAATTATTGACGATGTATTAGATTATATGGCTAGTAAAATAGCTTTAGGTAAAAATATTGGCGATGATTTTAGAGAAGGTAAAGTTACTTTACCAATTATTATTGCTTATAGTTTGAGTGATCAAAATGAACGTGAATTTTGGCGCCGAACCATTAGCGAGTTAAATCAGCAAGAGCAAGATTTTAGCCAAGCTTTAGAAATTTTTAATAAGTATGATGTGATTGATCAATGCTTAAAAATGGCTGAAGAATTTGCTCAACAAGCTAAACAAGATCTGAGCATAGCTCCGGATAACAAAATCAAATCATCTTTAATGCAAATACTTGATTTTTCTATTAGCCGCAGTTTTTAGATGGATGGGTATTTTAGCGTCATCCCTGACGAAAGCGCTTGAAAGGCGCTTGAGATCAGGGATCTTACCAGGAAACAGACTCATGAGATCCCAGGTCGCACTATGCTTTCAGCATAGCTTGTCAGGGATGACGCGCTAAGTATTTATTCAGCTAATAGAGACTTGGTAAATAATTTGTTCTAAACCAGGCTCTTGGGACGAACTGAGTGCATCCATTTTCCCATCATCAATCTAGTTAATGTAACTGCTGAAAACATTGAAGTTGCGATACCTAGAACTAAGGTAACAGCAAAACCTTTTATGGCTCCAGAGCCAAAAGCATATAAGAAGATGCCAACCAAAATAGTGGTTAAATTGGAATCGATAATGGTATTGAATGCTTGATTGAAACCGCGCTCAACAGAAGAGACGGCTGAAATTCCATTTTTGCTTTCTTCACGAATACGCTCAAAAATTAAAACGTTAGCATCTACAGACATACCCATAGTTAAAATAATTCCAGCAATACCAGGTAAGGTAAGAGTTGCTTGTAGCATAGATAATAAAGCAACTAGAAAAACTAAGTTAAAGCATAAAGCAATATTAGCAAAAGCGCCAAATACTCCATAAATTGCTATCATAAATACTGCCACTGCTACCACACTAATTATCGAAGCCAGTTTTCCTTCGGCGATTGAAACAGCACCAAGGCTCGGTCCAACCGTACGTTCTTCGATTACTTTAAGCGGAGTAGGTAGCGCTCCAGCTCTTAAAAGCAAAGCCAAGTCGGTTGCTGATTGAGCGGTGTAATTACCTGTAATGTGACCAGATCCACCCATAATAGCAACTGAAATAGTTGGTGCGCAAATCAATTTATTATCTAAAACTATAGCTAAACGTTTGCCGATACTATTCTTGGTTAGGTCAGCAAATAATTTAGCTCCTAAGCTATTAAAGGCGAAGCCTACTGCTGGTTTAGAATTTTCAAATATTACCATTGCATCGCTTAGCAAGTCACCATTGAGCATTACTTTTTTATAAACTGCAACTTTATGAGGCTTTTCTAATTTATCACCTGTATCTGTTTCAAGTAACATAGTATCAAAGGGGATGTGATCATTTGCAGAGACATTTTCATTGACTAAATGGAATGACATTTTTGCGGTTTGACCCACTAGTATTTTAAGATGTTCTGGATCGCTTAGGCCTGGAACTTGAAGTAAGATCTTATCTTCGCCTTGCTTCTGAATAATAGGCTCTTTAGTACCATTTTCATCAACGCGACGACGAATGATTTCTTTAGATTGATCAACTAGCTTACTACGCATAGTTTTAAGATAATCTTCATTATAAAGGACGGTGAGTTTTTCGCCAGCGATTACAACGTCTAGATCTTTATTTTTTCTGATTAAAGAAGCTGCTTTTTCTATTTGAGTTTGATCACGTAAGGTAAGTGTTACTTCAGCTTGGTGAATAGTTAAGTGAGTGTAACCAATTTTTTCACTACGTAATTCCTTACGTAGGTTATCTTTAAGATTTTCAAGCTGCTCATCTAGATAAGCCGGGAAATCCACTTCCATTAGAAGATGCACTCCCCCTCTTAAATCTAGACCAAGATTCATTTTTTTATCTGGGAACCAGTTTGGTAAATTGTCTATAGTTTTTGACGAAAGAAAATTAGGCGATGCTACTAACGTGCCTAATAAACAAACTAAAACTATTAAAATAATCTTCCAAGTGGGAAAATGAGTCATAATTTAAATCTAGCCTTATTTCTTAGTTTTTGTAGATTTAGGCTTTTCTGCGGGCTTAGATGCTTTAGCTGGCTTATCAGCTTTGTCATCTGATTTTTTATCTAGTTTTTTAACTTCAGGCTGTTTTTCAACGACTGCTTCATTAGACTTCTCATCTTTAGAAAGTGATTCACTAACTGAAGTTTTAAGTACTTTGATTCGCACATTGTCTGCGATTTCTAGATAAACAATATTGCCTTCAATTTTATGAATAACTCCATATAAACCACCGGCAGCAACTACTCTATCACCTTTTTTTAATTCAGCGACCATAGCTTCAGTTGCTCGTTGTTTCTTTACTTGTGGACGAATTAGGAAGAAATAGAATATTGCAAAAATTAGCACCATTGGTAACAATGACATTAAACTTGATCCAGTTCCAACAGCACTGCTGGCTGCTTCACTTGCGTTAGCGATTGAAATTAGTGACATAGCACCTCCATAATATTAATTCCATTACAATATAAACAAGCTCTATAAAGAAAGCAAATGATTTATAATAAAAAGTTAGCTGGTACTTACATTCAGCTAAGGCTTGTGTTTTTTAGGTTTCTATGCTACTTAGATAATAAATAATTTGAAATAATAGGTAATTATAATGACTTTTGAAATTGATGCAGATTGCACAACTAATATAGGCACATGTAGCTTAGATGATAACTTTATTTCTTTGGACAAAAAAATTGGTTCAATGGTTATTATGGGCTTTGAAGGTAAGGACCCAGCCGGTCCTGATGTGCAAAAAGTTACTTCTTATTTAGAGCAAGATTTACTCGGTGGAGTAATAATTTTTAGACATAACATAGATTCGCCAACTCAACTTCAATCACTTACACAAAATTTCATTACCGCTAAAAAAGATGGATTTGTATCTGTAGATCAAGAGGGTGGTAAAGTGATGAGACTAATTCCTGCCAAGGGTTTTCAAGGTTTTCCATCTCCAGCTATGGTGGCTCAAGGATCTCCAGAAGATGCCTTTAAAGTTTATGATGCTCTATCTCTAGAGCTAGCTGATAATGGAATTAATCTTAATTTTGCTCCAGTAGTGGATGTCAATAACGCTACTAATCCTTGTCCAGTTATTGGCGCTTTAGATAGAAGTTTTTCTGACGATGTGGATAAAGTAGTTGAATATGCTAGCATTTGTATTGATGCTCATCATAAAAACCAGATATTTACCGCCATCAAACATTTTCCTGGGCATGGATTTGCGAGTGGTGATAGTCATTTAGGTTTAGTAGATGTCACTGAAACCGCAAGAGATGAAGAGCTATTGCCTTTTTATCAGCTTATAAAGCAACAAAAAGTTGATATGGTTATGACTGCTCATTTAATGAATAGAAATTTAGATCCAGAGCACCCAGCTACATTATCACCGAGAATCTTAAAAACATTGCTTCGGGATAAAGGTTATAATGGAGTTGTAGTGAGTGATGATTTACACATGGGAGCGATAGCAAGCCATTATAGTTTTAATGAATCGGTAATTCTAGCGATTAATGCTGGCTGCAATATTCTAGTTTTTTCTAATAATCCTTTAGCATGTAAAAATATTGAAAATTTTGTGCCGAATTATGATATTCCAATCAAAATTATAGCAGTTGTTAAAGATGCTATTGCGGCTGGACGTATAGATGTAGCGACTATCGATGATTCATATGCTAAAATAAAAGCTTTGAAGGGGAAGGTTTTAGGATAAGAGAATTTAAAAATGATTCATTTAAAGGAGTGATTATGTGTAAAAAATCTTTTAGCAATCTGTATACTGGTATCAAAAAAGAAGCTATCTGGGAGTTGTGGGTTAAGGCTAATAATTGGTTAAAATGGCATACTGGTTTAATTTCATGTAAGATGGAAGATGGATTTAAAGTCGGCAAAAATATAATCTTAGACCAAGAAGGTGTAGGTGTAGTTAAATTATTAATTGCAGAGATTGAGTCGGGAAAAAAATTCGTTACTCAAACAAGTTTTTTTGGAGCTGAAATATTTTATACTCGAAGTGTCGAAGAAAAGCCTGTGGGACTTCAAATTACTTATTCGCTAGAGATTACTGGCCCACTTAAATGGTGGTGGCACTTAATGCTTAAAAATAAGCTATATAATTGTATGGCTCATGATGTTAATAAGCTTGCTGAAGAGGCTAAAATTTTAGGATAGTAGTCAATATGTTGTTGGTTGCGCTCTGCGCGAGGTAGTCATCCTTACCATCAGCTTTAGCTGATGGCGAGGATCCAGTCGAAATATCTTAAAAATAGTAAATAACTGAATAGAGTAAAAGAATTTAACTGGACCTTCGGCTGCACTTCGTTTGCCAGAGGTGACGGCCGTGGTTGGTTTAAGAGTTTTCGCTTAAACTAAAGTTGCCTTCATTATCTCCCGCCGAAGCCTTTTAGGCTTTGCGGTGTGACGGCCTCGATGCACCATAATTAATAGCACGAGACTCTGGACATCTTTCAATTCTCCGAAAACAAAGCCAGAACTGCTTGCCTAATCGCTACTCCATTAGTTACTTGCTCTAGGATAATGTTATTTTTATGATCATCGATTAGAGCAGAATGTATTTCAACATTACGGTTAACAGGGCCTGGATGCATAACTAAAGCTCCCGGCTTAGCAGTTTTTAGTCTCTCATGATTTAAGCCATAAAATCTTGAGTATTCAGCAGCAGAAGGAATCATTGCTTTACGCATTCTCTCCAGTTGGATGCGCAACATTATTATGACATCTGCGTCTTTGATGGCATCATCTAGATTATAATATAACGGCCAATCACATTTTGAAGGAAGTAAGGTTTTCGGACCAACCAAACGAATATTAGCGCCAAACATTTTGAGTAAAGCAACATTTGAGCGCGCTACTCTACTATGCAAAATATCGCCGCAAATTATAACATTACGATTTTTAAGCTCTGGAAGATGTTGCTTCATACTAAAAACATCTAACAATCCTTGAGTTGGGTGTTCATTGGTCCCATCTCCGGCATTGATAATATGAGCATCGGTACATTTAGCGGCAAGCGGCATGATTCCACTTTCTTTGTGACGAATAATTATAAAATCAGGCTTCATTGCATTTAAGTTAGCTATGGTATCAAAAATTGTTTCGCCTTTATTAAGAGAAGATTCGGCAACGTTAATGTTAACTACGGTAGCACCAAGATTTTTAGCGGCGATTTCGAACGAAGTTAAAGTTCTGGTAGAATGCTCAAAAAATAAGTTAATCACCAATTTTCCTTTAAGAATTTGTTCAAATAGCTTTTTATCTAGCAAGTTGGGTAAAAATTCTTTAGCTTTTTTAAATATAGAATTGACATCATCTATACTTAAATCTTTTATTTCAATTAAATTTGACTTAACCATTCGATGTATCCGTCCACAAATTTTGTTAAATATCCATGCTCTATTGAGTAAACAATAGCTATAGTTAGTATAATTGCTATTACGCTAGTTACAATGAACTTTACTCCTAAGCGCGGAGTTGTTGGAGCGCTGTCTGCATGTCCAGCTTTAGGCTTAATAGTGATTTTATTACCAAACGGTAAGACCATATAAAAAACAATCCACCATACACAAGTTAAAGTTACAATATAAGAGAAGATCATTTTTTACCTTGTAAGCGAACTATTTCCCATACTATAATATAAAAGAACGATTCCCTCAAATACTTTCATAAGCTAATACAAGGAGTGCATTATGTTAGAAAATAAAACTGCGATTATTACTGGTTCTACAAGTGGTATTGGTTATGGTATTGCAACAGTGCTAGCCAAAGCTGGATGTAATATAATGTTAAATGGCTTTACTGATGATGCTACATTAGCAAAAATCAAACAAGAACTTGGACTATTTGGTAATAAAATCAGCTATTCTGCTGCTGATATGTCTGATCCTAAGCAAATTGAAGGTATGATTCTTCAAGCTGAACAAGAGTTTAGTTCGGTTGATATTTTAGTAAATAACGCTGGTATTCAAAAAGTAGCTGCTATAGAAGATTTTCCAGATAGTGATTGGGATAAAATTATCGCGATTAATTTAAGTTCTAGCTTTCATGCTATTAAGCATGCTTTACCTATAATGCGTAAAAAAAATTGGGGAAGGATTATTAATATCGCTTCAGCTCATGGCCTGGTTGCTTCTCCGCATAAAGTTGCTTATGTTGCTGCTAAACATGGTCTTGTTGGCTTAACTAAGGTAGTTGGGCTTGAAACAGCAAAAGAAAACATCACTTGTAATGCTATCTGCCCTGGTTGGGTGCTCACTCCTTTAGTAGAAAAGCAAATTGCTGATAATGCTAAAGCGCAAGGCATAACTAATGCTCAAGCTGAGTTTAATTTGCTTTCTGAAAAGCAACCTTCTCAGCAATTTGTATTACCTAGCCAAATAGGTGAGTTAATATTATTTTTATGCTCAGATGCTGCAGCGCAAATAAAAGGAACGGCTATATCAATTGATGGCGGTTGGGTTGCTGAATAAATTTTATAAGACCATTGCACGAGATGTTATTTATAATACATAGCTATAAAAGCAATACGATGTCGTCACCCTCGGCCGAAGGCCGAGGGTCTTAAGTCTCTTATTTATCTAAAGTCTTTAAGGTTTTTAAAAGATTTCAACTGGATCTTCGCCATCAGCTAAAGCTGCTGACAAAGATGACGACCTCGCATTTTTAATATAATCTAAGCTCACACAACGGTCTCTTTTATGTTATTTATACAAGACTTACCAATAAAAATTTGTGATAACAAAATTTTGCTAAATGTGAAAGTAACGCCAAAAGCATCTAGTAACAAAGTTGGTAAGATCTTCAATAATTGTTTAAAAATTTACGTTACAGCTGCACCTGAGGCTGGACAAGCTAATAAAGTTGTAATAGAGTTACTAGCAGATTTATTAAAAATCAGTAAGAATAGTATTTTTATTACTCAAGGGGTAACCTCGCACAATAAAATTATTAGTCTTACTGGAGATAATGAAATTTTGATAAAGCGTCTGCAGATTATTATTTCAAATTAAATGTTATTTACATATGTAATTAAATGAACAAATTTTTTATTCACATAGTCATACTCTTAAGTTTTCTTTTAAGCAATTTGGCCATAGCTGGAGCTTCAAGAAAGGCTAGCTTAGTCGTGGACCTCAATAATGGAAAAATACTTCATTCAGAAAATCCGCACGCCTTAAGATATCCAGCGTCTTTAGTAAAGATGATGACCCTTTATCTAACTTTTAAGAAACTTAAGAGCGGGGAACTATCGCTTGATCAGAAAATGAAAGTTTCAGCTAGAGCTGCTTCAATGCCTAGGCTCAATATCCCATTAAAAGCTGGAAGCTATATAACCGTACGTAAGGCTATTTTAGCAATAATTGTTCATTCTGCAAATGATGCGTCGGTTGTCCTCGCTGAAGCTATTAGTGGTAGTGAAGAAAAATTTGCGGTGATGATGAATGCGCAAGCGCAACAATTAAAGATGAGTAACTCCACTTTTCGTAATTCTTCAGGAATGCCTCATAAACAACAAAAATCAACAGCTTATGATTTAGCAAGATTATCAATAGCTCTTAAAAGAGATTTTCCTCTATATTTTCCTTGGTTTTCTGTAACTAGCGTGGCTATTAATGGAAAAACATTTAAAAGCCATAATCGAGTATTACTTAATTATGAATGGGCAACTGGCCTTAAAACAGGATTCACTAATGCCTCAGGATTTAATTTAACTACCACTGCTAATAAAGATGGCAAGCATTTGGTAGGGGTGGTTTTAGGAGAAGATACTATCAAAGCTAGAGATTCATATATGATTCATTTGCTAAATACTTGCTTTAAAAAAACAGCCAAAAATAATCCTATTTCTAATAATTTAGTAGCAAAAACTGAAAAAACTAGTATTACTAAAAAGAAGCCCCGTAAAAAAACTTCTATAGTGCAGTAATGATCAAAAAAGAAGATATTCTTAAAGCTCACCAAAGGATAATGCCGACTATTCAAACCACTCCTTTAATAGTAAGTGAGCGGCTTAACAAACTTATTGGTCATGATATAACTTTTAAAGCTGAATGTACTCAAGTTACAGGTGCTTTTAAAATTCGCGGAGTACTAAATACTCTTTTATCTCTAGATGAGCAAGCTAATTTACCTAAAAAAATAGTTACTTATAGTTCTGGTAACCATGCTAAAGCTATTGCTTGGGCAGGCAGCGAAGTTGCAAATGTACCTACTGAAATTTATATGCATAAATCAGCTTCTCTCTCCAAAAGAGAGGCTATAAAATCGTTAGGTGCAAATCTCATTATAACCGAGACTAGAATAGAAGCTGAACAAACCGCTAAAGCATTAGGCTTAGAAAGAGATAATTATTTTATGCATCCTTCTGATAATGATTTGGTTATTGCTGGCGCTGCGACTCTAACCTATGAAGCGCTACAAGAATTAAAGAGTACTCCGGATGCCATTTTTGCTGCTTGTGGAGGAGGGGCTTTATTATCAGGAGCTTATCTTGGTACTATGGCTGCTGGGAAATATTGCAAGATTTATGGAGCGGAACCTAGCATAGCTAATGATGCTGCCACTTCTTATAAGTTAGGTAGAATAGTTGGCTTTAAAGAGTCACCTCAAACTATGGCCGATGGATTACGTTCCTTAAGAGTTTCAGAGAGAACTTTTAGATATTTAAAGCAGTTAGATGGTTTTGTTGAAGCCAGCGAAGAAGAAATTCTTTATTGGTCAGTATGGTTACATGAGTTGTTACCAGTTCCTTGTGAGCCAACCACTGCCTTAACTATGGCTGCTGCATTTAATTGGCTAAAGACTCAAACTAAACGTCAAAAAATCTTGATTATTTTATCAGGCGGTAATATGGATCGTGAAGTTTTAGATCTACTGAAAACTAGCGATTTTTTAAACCATCCTCCATCAACCAATTTATCTTAAACGATAACTTATGACCCAACAAAGCTTTCCTTTTGCCAACACTACTACTCCAACTCCAATGATTAAGCAATATCTCGACATTAAACTTCATCATCCAAATGCAATTTTATTTTATCGAATGGGCGATTTCTATGAGATGTTCTTTGAAGACGCTCTAGTTGCTGCTCCTATATTGGGGATAGCATTAACTAAACGTGGTCAGCACTTAAGCCAAGATATTCCAATGTGCGGAATACCTTTTCATAGCAGTGATGCTTATCTCGCCAAGTTAATTGAAAGGGGTTATAAAGTAGCAATTTGCGAACAGATGGAAAGCCCAGAAGAGGCAAAGAAACGTGGTTATAAAGCGGTAGTAAAAAGAGAGGTAGTACGGATTATTACTCCTGGTACTATCACTGAAGATAATCTACTTCATAGTAATAACTCTAATTTTTTAGTTGCTGTAAGCTGTATTAAGGATGAACTAGCTTTGGCCTGGGCTGATATTTCCACTGGAGAATTTTATACTTGCCAAAGTAATTATCTTGCCCTTAATAACGATTTATCAAGAATAAATCCTAAAGAAATACTTATAAGTGATAAATTATATCAACAGGAATCAATAGCTTTGTCCTTAAGTGACTATAAGCGTATAGTTACCATCCAGGCCAATAATCTTTTTGATTTAAGTAAAGCAGAGCATAAAATCAATAAATATTATAATATAATTAGTAGTGAAGTTTTTGGTATCTATACACCAGTAGAGTTAGTTGCTTGTGGAGCTATTTTAGAATATGTAGAGCTAACTCAAAAAACCTCCGAGCTTCGTATAAATCATCCAAAACGCTTAAATAATGCATTATTCATGGCAATTGATGCTGCAACTAGACGTAACTTAGAGCTTAATGTGAGTTCTAATGGTGAAAAATATGGGAGTTTAATCCATCTAATTAATAAAACTAAAACTAGCAGCGGCTCTAGGTTACTTAATCAGTATATGGCTGCGCCTTTAATTGATGTGGCTGCAATTAATAACCGTCTAGATTTAGTTGAATTTTTTATTAATAACAGCCCATTAACTGAAGACATAACTCATGCATTAGCTCATATAGGCGATATAGAAAGATCGCTAGCTAGATTTTGTTTCAATCGGGGTGGACCCAGAGATTTGCAAGTAATTAAACAAAGCCTGCAGGCGTCGGACGTAATCGCTGCTAGCCTTACTCATTTCATAGGGAGCATTGTCAACCACTTACAGTTTCATATCAATAACTTAGGTAATTTTGATAGCTTAATTTTGGAATTAAGCAATGCTTTAGCAGATGAATTACCGATGCTTGCTCGTGATGGTGGTTTTATTAAAGCTGGATTTAACCATAAACTTGATCAATTAAACGAACTTAAAGATAATAGCCAACAGCGCTTACAAGATTTGCGCCAACAATATATCAAAGAAACCGGGATTAATAGCTTAAAAATTAGCTATAATAATGTTTTGGGATATTTTATAGATATCACTCCTCAGCATGCTAATAAAATGAAAGATGAATTGTTTATTCATCGTCAAACATTAGCTAATTCAGTTAGATATACTAGTTCTGAACTGCGCAGTTTAGAAAGCGAATTACTCAACCTAGCTGATAATATTTTAAAATTAGAGCTGAATATATATAGCCAATTGGTTGAAGAGGTTTTAGCTAAGTCTGATGAACTAGCTATATTAGCTCATAGCATTGCAGTTATAGATGTAGCAAGTAATTTTGCTAATCTAGCTAAAGAGCATAATTATTGTCGCCCCATTATCGATGATAGCTTAGAATTTAATATTAGCGGCGGTCGTCATCCAATTATTGAAAATTCTCTTAATAAGCAAAAGCAAGAATTTGTTGCCAATGACTGCCATTTAACTAAACAAAATTTATGGTTAATTACTGGCCCTAATATGGCTGGTAAAAGCACTTTTCTTAGACAAAATGCTTTAATCGCCATTCTCGCTCAAATGGGAAGTTATGTTCCGGCTCAAGCCGCACATTTTGGCATGGTGGATAAAATTTTCAGCAGAGTTGGGGCTGCTGATGATTTAGCCAGAGGGCGTTCAACTTTTATGGTAGAAATGGTTGAGACTGCTTATATTCTTAATAATGCTACTAATAGGTCTTTGATTATTCTTGATGAAATAGGTCGCGGAACTTCTACCTATGATGGAGTTTCAATAGCTTCTGCTTGCTTAGAATTTATTCATGATAATATCAAAGCGCGAGCATTGTTTGCCACTCATTATCATGAATTAACAGCTTTAAGCGATCAGCTCAGTGCTTTAGTTTGCTACACTATGCAAATTAAAGAATGGCAAAATAAAGTAATTTTCTTGCATAAAATTATTCCAGGAGTTGCTGATAAATCATATGGAATTCATGTGGCAGCTCTTGCGGGATTGCCAAAAACAGTAATTAGCAAAGCTGAACAGATTTTAATAGGTTTAGAACAGACTCATGGCAAAGCGATGGATTTAGATCTAAAAGCTTTACCTGTTCAAAATAACCCTCTAGCTAATTTTCTTGATTGCTTAGACATAGATAGCTTGTCTCCTAAAGAGGCATTGGAGATATTGTATAAATTGAAGCAGATTAGATAATGATTTATATCATCTTCTGCGTCATCCCTGTATGTGTTCACCTTTTCGGTTACAAAAAGGTTAGCAATAAAAATGGTACTCGTCATCTCTGGCAAGCTACCGCAGGTAGCGTGACCGGGGATCTCAGGAGGTTTTTTTCTCACGAGATCCCCGATCTCGTTAAAACTAGGCTTTTCCTAGTTTTTCCTCGTTAGGGATGACGC